>NZ_JBEAHW010000024.1:0-87805 GCF_040062085.1 Klebsiella sp. JN_Kp122 | reverse complement strand
CGGGGCTACAGACCCCGTAGCCCGGAAAAGGTGCGCAGCACCGCCTCCGGGGAAATCCCACGCCCTATTCCGAAACTTGATACGGAGCGTCTAAAGTCTCCTGTCAGCTGTTATTATCCTCTCAGGATCTTGCTGAAACAGGAAAGGACGCGTGACCATCTTATATATCTCGTTGTATAAAAACCGAATGACCGTACGCAACCTCGATGATAACCGCGAATACAGTGGCAGCGGGGCATTTAGCAATCAACGTCTCCTCGTGGCACAGTTTTTTGCCGCGCATGACGTCTTATATCCCCTGATCCAACAACAAAAAGGCGAAAACTGGCTGTCGCGTTTGCTGAAAAGAAAGCGCTTTCGCATTCTGGTCGATGCCATGGAGTTAAATGAAGGAGGGTTATCACAAGTCGAAGAGCGCGCAATAATGGAAATGGTTGCCAGCGCCGTATCAATGCGTTACCGCCAGCTTGAAGTTCGCTGCAGCAGCCATGTACGCAACGATGTTGAAGTTCGTGCGTTGCTGGCTAATTCCACGTCCTGACGGCTGTTGTCGATATTGAAACTTTCTCACCTTCCGCTTGCAGACTCGACATTTTGTTTATTCCTGGTTATTGTCAGCTATCTGGATGTCTAAACGTTTATACGTATGTAATGAGGTGATACAGCTATGCCAATTCGGGTGCAGGACGAGCTACCGGCCGTCAATTTCTTGCGCGATGAAAACGTCTTCGTGATGACCACATCGCGTGCTACAACCCAGGAAATCCGCCCGCTGAAGGTGTTAATTCTCAATCTGATGCCCAAGAAGATCGAGACGGAGAATCAGTTCCTGCGGCTGCTGTCGAACTCGCCGCTGCAGGTTGATATCCAGCTGCTACGCATCGATGCGCGTGAGTCGCGTAATACGCCGACGGAGCACCTGAATAACTTTTACTGCAATTTCGAAGATATTCGCGAGCAGAACTTCGATGGTCTGATTGTTACCGGTGCGCCGTTGGGGCTGGTCGAGTTTAACGATGTTGCCTACTGGCCGCAGATTAAACAGGTACTGGAGTGGGCTAAGGATCACGTCACGTCAACGCTATTTGTCTGTTGGGCGGTACAGGCGGCACTGAATATTCTGTATGGCATCCCTAAGCAAACTCGTACCGAAAAGATCTCTGGCGTTTATGAACACCATATTTTGCACCCGCATGCGCTGCTGACTCGCGGGTTTGATGACACCTTCCTTGCGCCTCATTCGCGCTATGCCGACTTCCCGGCCGGGCTGATTCGTGACTACACCGACCTCGATATTCTTGCTGAAACCGAAGATGGCGATGCCTATCTGTTCGCCAGCAAAGACAAGCGTATCGCTTTTGTTACCGGTCACCCTGAATACGATCCGCATACTCTGGCAAGTGAATACTTCCGCGATCTGGAGGCAGGTTTAGCGCCACAGCTTCCGGACAACTACTTCCCGAATAACGATCCAAACAATAAACCGCGGGCGACCTGGCGCAGTCATGGCAATCTCCTGTTTGCCAACTGGCTTAACTATTACGTCTACCAAATCACGCCATACGATCTGCGACATATGAATCCCACGCTGGATTAATCTACCAGCGCGTACGATCCTAAAGCGTTTCAGCATCTCGCCTCAGGCACCTTCGGGTGCCTTTTTTATTTCCGAAAATCACTTCCCCTTCTATTTAAACTTTAATTTCTTTGTTATCAAGATGTTGTATAAATTTTAAATTGAAAATGGAAATTGTTTTTGATTTTGGAAAATTCTTGAGTAGTCTTAATTGTGCTGAGCGAAAAGCAGACAACGATCTTTCGTTCGCGCTACCAGGATCAACCAAGAGGAGCTGCACAATGACGCACCAGGCGACAATGACCGATGAACTGGCCTTCAGCCAGCCTTATGGCGAGCAGGAGAAGCAAATTCTGACTGCGGAAGCGGTGGAGTTCCTGGCGGAACTGGTGAGCCGTTTTACGCCTGAGCGTAATCAACTGTTGGCAGCACGCGTTCAGCAACAGCAGGCCATTGATGAGGGTAATCTTCCTGATTTTATTTCGGAAACGGCTTCCATTCGTAATGGTGACTGGAAGATTCGAGGTATTCCGGCCGATTTACAAGACCGCCGCGTAGAAATCACCGGTCCGGTTGAACGCAAGATGGTAATTAACGCCCTGAATGCTAACGTCAAAGTCTTTATGGCTGATTTCGAAGACTCGCTGGCGCCGGATTGGCACAAAGTCATTGATGGCCAAATCAACCTGCGCGATGCGGTCAACGGCACCATCAGCTACACCAACGAAGCGGGGAAAATTTATCAGTTGCAGCCCGATCCGGCGGTTCTGGTCTGCCGCGTTCGCGGCCTGCATCTGCCGGAAAAACACGTTACCTGGCGTGGTGAGGCGATTCCCGGCAGTCTGTTCGATTTTGCGCTCTATTTCTTCCACAACTACCAGGCGCTGCTAGCGAAAGGGAGCGGCCCCTATTTCTATCTGCCGAAGACCCAGGCCTGGCAGGAAGCGGCATGGTGGAGCAAAGTCTTCAGCTTTACCGAGGATCGCTTTGAACTGCCGCGCGGCACCATTAAGGCCACGCTGCTGATTGAAACGCTGCCGGCGGTGTTCCAGATGGATGAAATCCTGCATGCGCTGCGCGACCACATTGTTGGCCTGAACTGCGGGCGCTGGGACTATATCTTCAGCTATATCAAGACGCTGAAAAACCACCCAGACCGCGTCCTGCCGGATCGCCAGGTGGTGACGATGGATAAGCCCTTCCTCAGCGCCTATTCACGCCTGCTGATTAAGACCTGCCATAAACGCGGCGCCTTCGCGATGGGCGGTATGGCGGCCTTTATCCCGAGCAAAGACGCCGAGCGCAATCGTCAGGTGCTGAATAAAGTCACCGCCGATAAAGAGCTGGAGGCCAACAATGGCCACGATGGCACCTGGATTGCGCATCCGGGACTGGCGGATACGGCGATGGGCGTCTTTAACCGCGTACTGGGCGAACATCCTAACCAGCTGTTTGTTACCCGCAATGACGACGCGCCGATTACCGCCGAGCAGCTGCTGGCTCCCTGCGAGGGCGAGCGCACCGAAGCCGGCATGCGCGCCAATATCCGCGTGGCGGTGCAGTACATCGAGGCCTGGATCTCCGGCAACGGCTGCGTACCGATTTACGGCCTGATGGAAGATGCGGCGACGGCTGAGATTTCACGTACCTCTATCTGGCAGTGGATCCATCATCAGAAAACCCTGAACGACGGCACACCGGTTACCAAGGCGCTGTTCCGCCAGTGGCTGGCTGAAGAGCTGATGGTGATTCAGGAAGAGTTGGGGGAACACCGCTTCAGCCACGGTCGCTTTGACGATGCGGCACGGCTGATGGAGCAAATCACCACTTCCGACGAACTGATCGACTTCTTGACGTTGCCAGGTTACCGCCTGCTGGCGTAATTCACCCCATCACAATATGGAGCATCTGCACATGAAAACCCGTACCCAACAAATCGAAGAATTAAACAAAGAGTGGACGAACCCGCGCTGGGAAGGCATTACCCGCCCATACAGCGCGGAAGAGGTGGTGAAGTTACGCGGCTCGGTGAACCCGGAATGCACGCTGGCGCAGCTTGGCGCGGCGAAAATGTGGCGTCTGCTGCATGGTGAAGCGAAAAAGGGTTATATCAACAGCCTTGGCGCGTTAACCGGCGGTCAGGCGCTGCAGCAGGCGAAGGCGGGCATTGAAGCCATCTACTTGTCTGGCTGGCAGGTCGCCGCCGACGCCAACCTGGCCTCCAGTATGTACCCGGATCAATCGTTGTACCCGGCTAACTCGGTTCCGTCGGTGGTTGATCGGATCAATAACACCTTCCGTCGCGCCGATCAGATCCAGTGGGCGGCGGGGATTGAGCCGAACGATCCGCGTTTTATCGACTATTTCCTGCCGATCGTCGCCGATGCGGAAGCCGGTTTTGGCGGCGTGCTGAACGCCTTTGAGCTGATGAAATCGATGATTGCGGCCGGTGCAGCGGCCGTGCATTTCGAAGATCAGCTGGCGTCGGTGAAGAAGTGCGGACATATGGGCGGCAAGGTGCTGGTGCCGACACAAGAGGCGATTCAGAAGCTGGTCGCCGCGCGCCTGGCGGCGGATGTGATGGGCGTGCCGACGCTGCTTATCGCCCGTACCGACGCCGATGCCGCTGACCTGATTACCTCGGATTGCGATCCTTACGATCGCGAGTTTATCTCCGGCGATCGCACCAGCGAAGGTTTTTATCGCACCCATGCCGGAATCGAACAGGCAATCAGCCGCGGCCTGGCCTACGCCCCTTACGCTGACCTGGTATGGTGTGAAACCTCCAAACCGGACATTGAACAGGCGCGTCGTTTTGCCGAGGCGATCCACGCCCGCTTCCCGGGCAAGCTGCTGGCCTATAACTGCTCGCCATCTTTTAACTGGAAGAAAAATCTCGACGATAAAACCATCGCCAGCTTCCAGCAGCAGCTTTCGGATATGGGCTATAAATTCCAGTTCATTACCCTGGCGGGTATTCACAGCATGTGGTTCAACATGTTCGACCTGGCCCACGCCTACGCGCAGGGTGAAGGCATGCGTCACTACGTCGAAAAGGTTCAGCAGCCGGAGTTTGCCGCCGGGCCGGAAGGCTACACCTTTGTTTCGCATCAGCAGGAGGTGGGTACCGGGTATTTCGATAAAGTGACCACCATTATCCAGGGGGGGACCTCGTCGGTAACGGCGCTGACCGGCTCGACCGAAGAATCGCAGTTTTAAGCAATGCCCGGTGGCGCTGTGCTTACCGGGCCTACAAAGGTGTAGGCCGGATAAGCGAACGCGCCATCCGGCATGATGTTGTGCCGGATGGGGGAAAGCGATGACGCGTGGCCTGGAACTACTGATTGCCCAAACCATTTTACAGGGATTCGACGCCCAGTACGGGCGTTTTCTGGAAGTCACTTCCGGCGCGCAGCAGCGCTTTGAACAAGCGGACTGGCACGCCGTGCAGCAGGCGATGAAGCAGCGTATCCACCTCTACGATCACCACGTGGGTCTGGTGGTAGAACAGCTGCGCTGTATTACCGAAGGGAAAAGTACCGACGTCGATTTTCTTCTGCGGGTGAAACAGCAGTACACCCAACTTTTGCCGGATTACCCTCGCTTTGAAATTGCGGAGAGCTTTTTCAACTCGGTCTACTGCCGACTGTTTGACCACCGCTCGCTGACCCCCGAGCGGCTCTTTATTTTCAGCTCCCAGCCGGAACGGCGTTTTCGCACGATTTCGCGACCGCTGGCGAAGGACTTTTATCCCGAACGCGGCTGGGAATACCTGATGCATAACCTGCTTGCCGATTTGCCGCTGCGCCTGCCGTGGCAAAACAAAGGGCGTGATATCGGTTATATCGTCAGTCATTTACGCGAAGCGCTTGGCGGCGAGTTGCTGTCGCAGTCGCATCTGCAGGTGGCGAATGAGCTGTTTTACCGTAATAAAGCCGCCTGGCTAGTGGGTAAACTGATTACGCCGATGGCGACGCTGCCGTTCCTGCTGCCGATACATCGTAGCGATGACGGTCAGCTGTTTGTGGATACCTGCCTGACGACCCACGCCGAGGCGAGTATCGTCTTTGGTTTCGCCCGCTCCTATTTCATGGTCTACGCGCCGCTGCCCGCGGCGCTGGTTGAATGGCTGCGCGAGATTCTGCCGGGAAAAACTACCGCCGAGCTATATATGGCGATTGGCTGCCAGAAGCATGCTAAAACGGAAAGTTATCGCGAGTACCTGCACTATGTTACCCGCAGCGATGAGCAGTTTATTGAAGCGCCAGGCATCCGTGGGATGGTGATGTTGGTCTTTACCCTGCCGGGATTCGACCGGGTATTTAAGGTGATTAAAGACCGCTTTGCGCCGCAAAAAGAGATGACTGCCGCCCACGTCCGCGCCTGCTATCAGCTGGTCAAAGAACACGACCGCGTCGGGCGGATGGCGGATACTCAGGAATTTGAAAACTTTGTGCTCGATAAGCGGCAAATTGCGCCCGAGCTGATGACGCTGTTGCAGGCGGAAGCGGGAAATAAGTTGACCGACCTCGGCGATCGCATTGCCATCAGCCATCTTTATATTGAACGACGGATGGTGCCGCTCAATATCTGGCTGGAGCAGGTGGAAGGTCAGGCGCTGCGCGACGCGGTAGAAGAGTATGGTAATGCCATTCGCCAACTGGCGGCCGCCAATATCTTCCCCGGCGACATGCTGTTCAAAAACTTCGGCGTCACGCGCCACGGGCGGGTGGTATTCTATGATTACGATGAAATTTGCTACATGACAGAGGTGAATTTTCGCGATATTCCGCCGCCGCGCTATCCGGAAGATGAGCTGGCTAGTGAACCCTGGTATAGCGTGTCCCCTGGCGATGTCTTCCCGGAAGAGTTCCGTCACTGGTTGTGCGCCGATCCGCGGATCGGACCATTACTGGAGGAAATGCACGCGGATTTGCTGCGAGCCGATTACTGGCGCGAATTACAGACGCGAATTAAAAACGGGCACGTGGAAGATGTTTACGCTTACCGGCGTAAGCAGCGTTTTAGCGTGCGCTATGGCGCCGACAGTAGGCCGGATAAGGCGTTTACGCCGCCATCCGGCAAGGTGCGCCGATCTGCCTGATGGCGCTACGCTTATCAGGCCTACTTAAAATGCCCCTCTGGGGCATTTTTATTATTTAACCCCGCCGTATGCCAACGTGACTTCCTTGGCGGCCTTAATGACCAATGCGCCAAGCTCGGTCACCCGGTCATCGGTCATGCGCGAAATCGGCCCGGAGATGGAGATAGCGGCGAACGGCTCGCGGTGTTCGTCGTAAATGCAGGAGGCGATACAGCGCAGCCCCAGCGCATGTTCTTCATCATCAAATGAATAGCCGCGTTTACGCGTTTGGGCCAAATCCTCTTTCAAATGTACCGGAGAAACCAGGGTGGCGTGGGTGTAAGCGTGCAGCCCTTTCCGATGTAGCAGCGTGGTGACCTCTTCTTCGCTCAACTGCGACAGAAACGCTTTTCCGGCGCCTGACGCGTGCATCGGCAATTTGCCGCCAATCGGCGCCGACATGCGCATCAGCTGCGTACATTGCACCTGGTCGATGATAATCGCCTGATGATCGCTTTTATCCAGCACCGCCAGGTTGACCGTTTCGCCGGAATCTTCCATCAGCTGGCGCAGAATAGGATGGACGATGGCCAGCAGATTGCGGCTTTGCAGGAAGCTGCTGCCGACGACAAACGCATGCGCGCCAATCGCCCAGTGCCCCAGATCGCCGACCTGGCGCACAAAACCGAGCTGCTGCATGGTGGTGAGCAGACGATGGGTCGTGGAGTTAGGTAGCCCCGCCTGCTGCGCCAGTTCGGTGAGCGCGACGCTGCTATGCGATTCAGAAATCCATTCAAGCAGTTTTAAGCCGCGGGTAAGCGACTGCACTTGCCCGCCAGCCTGCGCGGCAGGGGCGGCAGTGGCGGGTTTTCTGCCGCGTTTGGCGGGAACCGGGGTAGCCATGATGAACTCCTTTTTTCTGTATCGTGGAAATGATTTTCGTTTTATTTGGCGATAATGCAATCACAACCAGACTGATCGGAGGAGTGAAGTTGAACTTGTCTCATGTTGCTGCAGGTTTCCTTTTCCGGCAGGTTGGTTTATGCCAGTATGGTTTGTTGGCTTTTTGGTCTGAGTTGAGCGCTGTCGGGAGTCTGTGTGAGTAACAAAGTAGAACAATTACATCAGCAGTTAAGAGAACGCATTCTGGTTCTGGACGGGGGCATGGGCACCATGATCCAGGGCTATCGTCTGAGTGAGCAGGATTTCCGCGGCGAACGCTTTGCCGATTGGCCGTGCGACCTGAAAGGCAATAACGACCTGCTGGTCCTCAGCAAGCCTGAGGTTATTCGCGAGATCCACGACGCCTATTTCGCCGCCGGCGCGGACATTATCGAGACCAATACCTTCAACTCGACAACCATCGCGATGGCGGATTACCAAATGGAATCCCTGTCGGCGGAAATCAACTTTGCCGCCGCAAAGCTGGCCCGCGCCAGCGCCGACGCGTGGACCGCGCGTACGCCGGAAAAACCGCGCTATGTGGCGGGAGTGCTCGGGCCGACCAACCGCACCGCTTCTATTTCTCCGGACGTCAACGATCCGGCATTTCGGAATATCACGTTCGATCAGCTGGTGGCCGCCTATCGTGAATCCACCAAAGCGCTGGTGGAAGGCGGCTCGGATCTCATTCTTATTGAAACGGTCTTTGACACCCTGAACGCCAAAGCGGCGATTTTCGCGGTCAAAGAAGAATTTGAGGCGCTCGGCGTCGAGCTGCCGATTATGATTTCCGGCACTATCACCGATGCCTCCGGACGTACACTGTCCGGGCAGACGACCGAAGCGTTCTATAATTCGCTGCGCCACGCCGATGCCCTGACCTTTGGCCTGAACTGCGCGCTGGGGCCGGATGAGCTGCGCCAGTACGTGCAGGAGCTTTCGCGGATCGCCGAATGCTACGTTACCGCGCACCCGAATGCCGGACTGCCGAACGCCTTCGGCGAATACGATTTGGATGCCGACACCATGGCGGCGCAAATTCGCGAATGGGCGCAGGCTGGTTTCCTTAATATCGTCGGCGGCTGCTGCGGCACCACCCCGGAACATATCGCCGCCATGAGCCGGGCGGTAGAAGGCTTACCGCCGCGCCAGCTGCCGGTACTGCCGGTCGCCTGCCGTCTGTCTGGCCTGGAGCCGCTGAACATCGGCGACGATAGCCTGTTCGTCAACGTGGGTGAGCGGACCAACGTCACCGGCTCCGCTAAATTTAAGCGCTTAATCAAAGAAGAGAAATACAGCGAAGCGCTGGACGTGGCGCGTCAGCAGGTGGAAAGCGGCGCGCAGATTATCGATATCAATATGGATGAGGGGATGCTCGATGCCGAAGCGGCGATGGTGCGTTTCCTCAACCTGATAGCGGGTGAACCGGATATTGCCCGTGTGCCGATTATGATCGACTCCTCCAAGTGGGAAGTCATCGAAAAAGGGCTCAAGTGCATTCAAGGCAAGGGCATCGTTAACTCGATCTCGATGAAAGAGGGCGTCGAACCCTTTATTCATCACGCGAAGCTGGTTCGCCGCTACGGCGCGGCAATGGTCGTCATGGCCTTTGATGAAGTAGGCCAGGCCGATACCCGCGAGCGCAAAATCGAAATTTGCCGCCGCGCCTACAAAATCCTCACCGAAGAGGTCGGTTTCCCGCCGGAAGATATCATCTTCGACCCCAACATTTTTGCCGTCGCTACCGGTATTGAAGAGCACAACAACTACGCTCAGGACTTTATCGGCGCCTGCGAAGACATCAAACGCGAGCTGCCGCATGCGCTGATTTCCGGCGGCGTCTCCAACGTGTCGTTCTCGTTCCGCGGTAACGATCCGGTACGTGAAGCGATCCACGCCGTATTCCTCTACTACGCTATCCGCAACGGTATGGATATGGGCATCGTCAATGCCGGCCAGCTGGCGATATACGACGATCTGCCTGGCGAGCTGCGCGACGCGGTTGAAGATGTGATCCTTAACCGCCGCGATGACAGTACCGAAAGATTGCTTGAGCTGGCGGAAAAATATCGCGGCAGCAAAGCGGACGATAGCGCGAACGCTCAGCAGGCGGAATGGCGCAGCTGGGAGGTGAAAAAGCGTCTTGAATACTCGCTGGTCAAAGGGATTACCGAATTTATCGAGCAGGATACGGAAGAGGCGCGCCAGCAGGCCGAACGGCCGATTGAGGTGATTGAAGGGCCGCTGATGGACGGCATGAACGTGGTCGGCGATCTGTTCGGCGAAGGCAAAATGTTCTTGCCGCAGGTGGTAAAATCCGCGCGGGTGATGAAACAGGCGGTGGCCTACCTCGAACCTTACATCGAAGCCAGCAAAGAACAGGGCTCCAGCAACGGTAAGATGGTGATCGCCACCGTGAAGGGCGATGTACACGATATTGGTAAAAACATCGTCGGCGTAGTGCTGCAGTGCAACAACTACGAAATTATCGATCTCGGCGTGATGGTGCCGGCAGAGAAAATCCTGCGTACCGCGCGCGAAGAAAACGCCGATCTGATTGGTCTCTCCGGGCTTATCACGCCGTCGTTGGACGAAATGGTCAACGTGGCGAAAGAGATGGAGCGTCAGGGCTTTACCATTCCGCTGCTGATTGGCGGAGCGACGACCTCGAAAGCCCATACCGCGGTGAAAATCGAACAGAACTACAGTGGCCCGACGGTCTACGTGCAGAACGCCTCGCGTACCGTAGGCGTGGTTTCAGCCCTGCTGTCGGCAACCCAGCGCGATGATTTTGTCGCCCGTACCCGTAAAGAGTATGAAACCGTGCGAATCCAGCACGGGCGTAAAAAGCCGC
Organism: Klebsiella sp. JN_Kp122; assembly: GCF_040062085.1. Taxonomy (NCBI): domain Bacteria; kingdom Pseudomonadati; phylum Pseudomonadota; class Gammaproteobacteria; order Enterobacterales; family Enterobacteriaceae; genus Klebsiella; species Klebsiella sp. JN_Kp122. Next base: position 77,350 of record NZ_JBEAHW010000024.1, on the reverse strand, counting down.
GCACGCCGCCGGTGACTCTGCAGGCGGCGCGGGAAAACGATCTGGCGTTTGACTGGGAGAGCTACACGCCGCCGGTAGCCCACCGTCTGGGCGTGCAGGAGGTGGAAGCCAGCATCGAAACGTTGCGTAACTACATCGACTGGACGCCGTTCTTTATGACCTGGTCGCTGGCGGGTAAATATCCGCGTATCCTGGAAGATGAAGTGGTGGGTGAAGAGGCGCAACGCCTGTTTAAAGACGCCAACGATTTGCTGGATAAACTCAGCGCCGAAAAAACGCTCAACCCGCGCGGCGTGGTCGGGCTGTTCCCGGCCAACCGCGTTGGCGACGACGTGGAAATCTATCGTGATGAAACCCGCACCCACGTGCTGACGGTCAGCCATCACCTGCGCCAGCAAACGGAAAAAGTCGGCTTCGCGAACTACTGCCTCGCTGATTTTGTTGCGCCGAAGCTGAGCGGTAAAGCGGACTATATCGGGGCTTTCGCGGTAACCGGCGGGCTGGAAGAAGACGCGCTGGCGGAAGCCTATGAAGCGCAGCACGACGACTATAACAAGATCATGGTTAAGGCCATCGCCGACCGTCTGGCGGAAGCCTTCGCCGAGTATCTGCATGAGAAAGTGCGTAAGGTTTACTGGGGCTATGCGGCCAATGAGAACCTCAGCAATGAAGAGCTGATCCGCGAAAATTACCAGGGGATCCGCCCGGCGCCCGGTTATCCGGCCTGCCCGGAACACACCGAGAAAGCGACCATCTGGGAACTGTTGGATGTGGAAGCGCATACCGGCATGAAGCTCACCGAGTCCTTCGCCATGTGGCCTGGCGCATCAGTTTCCGGCTGGTACTTCAGCCATCCTGATAGTAAGTACTTCGCCGTAGCGCAGATCCAGCGCGACCAGGTGGAAGATTACGCCCTGCGTAAAGGGATGACGGCGGCGGAAGTTGAGCGTTGGCTCGCCCCTAACCTCGGCTATGATGCTGACTAACGAAATATGTTTCGTTACAACAAACAGGGCGCTCTTTGAGCGCCTTGTCTCTTTATTGAAGTTAACCCCTTATACTGAAGGGAGGTTTAAACCTCAGGAACACTTATAACGATAAGGAGAAGCTGATTCTGTGTTAACGCTGTTACACCTACTTTCCGCCGTAGCCCTACTGGTGTGGGGTACCCATATTGTGCGCACCGGCGTGATGCGCGTCTTTGGCGCACGCCTGCGTACCGTGCTCAGCAGTAGCGTGGAGAAAAAACCGCTCGCCTTCTGCGCGGGGATTGGCGTCACCGCGCTGGTGCAGAGCAGTAACGCCACCACCATGCTGGTGACGTCGTTTGTGGCCCAGGATCTGGTCGCGCTGGCGCCAGCGCTGGTCATGGTGCTGGGTGCGGATGTGGGGACGGCGCTGATGGCGAGGGTACTGACCTTCGACCTCTCCTGGCTATCGCCGCTGCTGATATTTATCGGCGTTATTTTTTTCCTCGGGCGTAAACAGACGCGCGCGGGTCAGCTTGGGCGGGTGGGTATCGGCCTCGGGCTTATCCTGCTGGCGCTGGAGCTCATCGTCCAGGCGGTGCATCCGATTACCCAGGCCAACGGCGTTCAGGTGATTTTCGCCTCGCTGACCGGCGATATCATGCTGGATGCGCTGATTGGCGCCGTGTTCGCCATTATCAGTTACTCCAGCCTGGCGGCCGTGCTGCTGACCGCAACGTTAACCGGCACCGGGGTGATCTCTTTCCCGGTGGCGCTATGTCTGGTCATCGGCGCTAACCTTGGCTCAGGCCTGCTGGCGATGCTTAACAACAGCGGCGCCAACGCGGCGGCGCGGCGGGTGGCGCTTGGCAGCCTGCTGTTCAAGCTGGTGGGGAGCTTGATAATTTTGCCATTTGTGCACGTACTGGCGGATGTCATGCACAAATTGCCGCTGGAAGAGTCGGAGCTGGTCATCTACTTCCACGTCTTCTACAACCTGATTCGCTGTGTGGCGATGGTGCCGTTCGCCGGGCCGATGGCGAACCTGTGTAAGCGCCTGATCCGCGATGAGCCGGAGCTGGATAACCATCTTAAGCCGAAGCATCTGGATCCCTCGGCGCTGGATACGCCAGCGCTGGCGTTGGCCAATGCCGCCCGTGAGACCCTACGTATCGGCGACGCCATGGAGCAGATGCTGGAAAGCCTGCGCAAGGTGATGCACGGCGAGCCGCGCGAAGAGAAAGAGCTGCGGCGGATGGCGGACGATATCAATGTGCTGTATACGGCGATTAAGCTTTATCTGGCGCGGATGCCGAAGGACGAGCTGGCGGAAGAGGAGTCGCGCCGCTGGGCGGAAATTATCGAGATGTCGCTCAACCTGGAGCAGGCGTCTGACATCGTCGAGCGAATGGGCAGCGAAATCGCCGATAAATCTCTGGCGGCGCGGCGCGCATTTTCCGTCGAGGGGCTAAAAGAGCTGGATGCGTTATACGAGCTACTGCTCAGTAATCTGCAGCTGGCAATGTCGGTCTTCTTTTCCGGCGACGTGCCGAGCGCCCGTCGGTTGCGCCGCAGTAAGCACCGTTTTCGTATTCTTAACCGCCGTTACTCGCACGCGCATGTTGACCGCCTGCATCAGCAAAACGTGCAGAGTATTGAAACCAGTACGTTGCATCTGGCGCTGCTGGGCGATATGAAGCGTCTGAACTCGCTGTTCTGCGCTGTTGCCTATAGCGTGATGGAGCAGCCGGATGAAGACGACGAGCGGGATGATTATTAGCGGGATTTACGCAGGATAGCCCGGATAAGGCGCAACACGCCGCTATCCGGGTAATGTTCGCCAAACCAGCCTAGAAACGGTGGCCCGCAGCCAGGGTTACCGCTTCTTCTCCCGCTTTGAACAACAGCGTCGGGTTTGGGCCGCCGAGCGTGGCGTGTCCGTCGCTGACCTGAATCCAGTTCCCCTCTGGCAGGCCAATCACCGTTAATTCCGGCGCCACGACCAGCAATTCGCGAATACGTTGCTCGCGGGTCTCACCCTGATGCCCGGTCGGCAGCGCGTTGGTGAAGTGCGGGTTAATCTGCAGCGGGAACAGCCCTAACGCGTCAAACCCCTGAGGATCGACAATCGGCATATCGTTGGTGGTGCGAATGGTCGGGCAGGCGAGGTTAGAACCCGCGCTCCAGCCGATATACAACGCCCCGCGCTTGACGACATCGACAATCGGCGCCAGCAGCCCGCGGCTGCGGCACTCTTTCAGAAGCTGGAAGGTGTTCCCGCCGCCGACGATGACCATCTCGGTGTTTTCAATGGCGGCGATAGGGTCGGCGACACTGTGAATACCGGTCACGCTGACGCCCATAGGCGCCATGACGGCGGCGGCTTTGGCGGTGTAATCATCCCAACTTTGCGTCACCCCGGCGAAGGGGACAAATACCGCCGAACGGCGGCCTTTGACCTGGCCGGCAATCAGCGGCAGCGCATGTTCCATCCAGGCTTTGCCCGGTAGCGTTGAGTTACTCAGTAACAGCAGTTCCATCTTTTCATCCTGTGTAAACATGTCATTTGACGCCGATTCTATCATTGGCCCGGCGTCGGGGCGCTGATATGGCTCACGGTGCAGATAAGCTGAATGCTATTATCGGGGCCGAAAGCGCAGATGCTAGCCACCCCGGAGAGACCTATGAACAATGAAATACCGCTGAAATATTATGACATCGTGGATGAGTACTCGACGGAGTGCGCAGAAGCGGTAAAAGATTCCGAGCGCGATTGTCTGGCGCATTACTTCCAGCTGCTGATTACGCGCTTAATGAATAACGAGGAGATCAGCGAGGAAGCGCAGCAGGAGATGGCCCGTGAAGCAGGCATTGCCGAACAGCGTATCGACGATATCGCCAATTTCCTCAATCAATGGGGTAATGAATAACGCTATCCCTGTTTTTTATCGCCAGTAAGGTGAGGTATATTTCGCTGTCAAAGGAGAAACTATGCTGACCGACTCATCTACTCGATTAAATAAATACATCAGCGAAAGCGGGATTTGCTCGCGTCGCGAAGCGGACCGCTTTATTGAACAAGGCAACGTCTTTATCAACGGTAAGCGCGCCGCCATTGGCGATCAGGTGAAGCCGGGCGATGTGGTGAAAGTCAACGGTCAGCTAATTGAGCCGCGAGAAGCCGATGATTTGGTGCTGATTGCGCTGAATAAGCCAGTAGGTATTGTCAGCACTACCGAAGATGGCGAGCGCGATAATATTGTCGACTTCGTGAACCACAGCAAACGTGTGTTCCCGATTGGCCGTCTCGATAAAGACTCCCAGGGGTTAATTTTCCTGACCAACCATGGCGATCTGGTCAACAAAATCCTGCGCGCCGGCAACGACCACGAAAAAGAGTATCTGGTCACCGTCGATAAGCCGGTTACCGATGAGTTTATTCGTGGCATGGGCGCGGGGGTGCCGATTCTTGGTACCGTGACCAAGAAATGTAAGGTCAAGAAAGAAGCGCCGTTCGTGTTCCGCATTACGCTGGTTCAGGGGTTAAACCGTCAGATCCGCCGCATGTGTGAGCATTTCGGCTATGAAGTCACGAAGCTGGAGCGGACGCGCATTATGAACGTTAGCCTGACGGGCATTCCCCTGGGTGAGTGGCGCGATTTAACCGATGATGAGCTGATCGACCTGTTCAAGCTGATTGAAAATTCCTCTTCCGAAGCGAAGCCAAAAGCTAAACCGAAGGCCAAAGCGGCGACCGCCGGGATCAAGCGCCCGGTGGTGAAGATGGAAAAAACCAACGATAAAGGAGGCCGCCCGGCCTCGAACGGTAAACGTTTCGCTCAGCCGGGACGTAAAAAGAAAGGCCGCTAACGCCTGCCGCGGGTCGGCGTATTCGCCGACCACGAAAATGTCGCCTCTTTGTCTACTTTGTAAGCCTGCTGTTTTTTCGCCTGGCGGGCTTTCTTCGCTTCCGCTTCGCGCAGCGCCATCAGCTTATCGATATATTCCTTTTTTACGCTGTTCGTTTCCGCATTGCTCAGCGGGCGGCCGTGCGCGATACGCGCGCGGTCCAACAGCGTTTTCAATTCGCGCTGTTCGCGCTCGGTCATCTCTTTTTGTGTAATGCGGGGGAGTGCCATGGTGGTGCCCTCAATCAGACCAGAGAACCCAGTGTACGGCAATCAGCGCAAAATAGAACTAATCCGGAAAATGCCTCGCAGAATATTTGCTGCGTGGGTGACTGATGATGTTGTCTGGATTAGCGTAGCGGCATGGTTTATGTGGTCATCCGCAAACTTATTTTTGCGCGATTTGTGTATAAAATTTTATACAAGGATGTGGTATGTTGAATCAAGGGCAAAGTTTACGACGTATTGTCTGGATGGGGTCTTCCTTTGATGATTTGCGCCAATTTCCTGAGGAGGTCCGCCGTGATGCCGGTTTCCTGCTTTACCGTTTACAGGCGGGGTTAGAAGCTGCTGATTGGAAAGCAATGCCTCAGTTGGGTCGAGGCGTGGAGGAAATACGGTTACGTCATTATTCCGGCGCTTATCGGGTGATTTACCTTGCTCGTTTTGAGGCAGAGGTTTATGTCCTGCACTGTTTTAACAAAAAAACTCGACGTACCGCCGAACATGAAAAACAAATTGTCAGAAGCCGTTTGCAGCTTATACCGCAGGAACACAGGAGTCGTAAATGAATCGTAAGACAGTGGATGGCATCCGTCACGTGACGGCAGCAGAGACGAATATTTTCAGTGAACTCGGCTTTGATGACTGTGAAGCGGAGCGGTTAAGGGCGCAAGCGGAACAAGAAGTCGAACAGCTAATGATACTCAAGCGGCAACTCATGCAGGAAATTGCTGAGTGGATAGATGAAAATCAACTGAAGCAAGCGGATGCTGCAGCGAAGTTGAATATTTCACGACCACGTATTTCAGATGTGGTAAACCAGAAAACCAGTAAGTTTACCCTTGATGCGTTGGTCATGATGTTAATGAAGTTAGGCAAGCCGGTGAGTTTACAGGTGGGATAAACGAAACGTCCGGGCATTTGCCCGGACGTATACCGATTAGCGCTGGTTGCCTTTTTTGGTCGTCGGCTTACCGGACCAGTAACCCGCCAGCAGCGAGCCGGAAAGGTTATGCCATACCGAGAACAGCGCGCCGGGCAGGGCGGCCAGCGGGCCGAAGTAGATTTTCCCGAGGGCCGCGGCGAGGCCGGAGTTTTGCATACCCACTTCGATCGCCAGGGTGCGGCAGGTGGATTCATCAAAACCGAACAGGCGCCCGCCCCAGTACCCGCCGAGCAGGCCAATAGCGTTATGCAGGATCACCGCCACGATAACCACCAGGCCTACCGAAGCGATATGCGATGCGGAACCGGCGACCACGGCGCTGATAATCGCCAGGATGCACAGCATGGAGAAGGCGGGAAGGAAGGGTTCCACCGCCTTTACCACTTTTGGCAACAGGTGATGGACAATCAGACCGAGGCCGATTGGGATCACCACGATTTGCAGGATGCTTAGCAACATGCCCATCACATCGACCTGAATGTGCGCATCAACGTACAGGCGCGTCAGCAACGGCGTGGCAACCACGCCAACCAGCGTAGAAACGGAAGAGATGGTTACCGACAGCGCGACATCGCCTTTCGCCAGGTAGATCATGACGTTGGATGCCGTGCCGCTGGCGACGCTGCCGACCAGCACCATCCCGGCGGAGAGTTCTGGCGGCATGTGGAACAGCAGCGCCAGTATCCAGGCGGCGAGCGGCATCACCAGGTAATGCAGAAAAATTCCCGCAGCGACCGGCGCCGGACGTGATAGCACGCGCTTAAAATCGTCCAGCTTCAAATGGACGCCCATGCCGAACATAATCAGCATCAGCAGCGTGGTGACCCACGGGCCGATAGGGGTAAAAGTGGTTGGCGTGTAATAAGCCAGGACGGAGAGCAGCAGCGCCCATAAGGGGAACAGCCGCGTAAGCGTGGCGAGCATAGTGTATTCCTTGCGACAGTGTTTGTTGTGTTGATGTTGTTATAAAAAAGCCGGGTTCGAGCCCGGCTATAGGTATTTTTTATCGCGCAAAAGAATATTATTCAAACAAATTATGCTCATGATGATTAGCCCAGGCTTTCCCAACTGAGACCAAAGCGGGCGAGGTACTTGCGTAACCGGTCGGCATCATTCGGATTGGCCTTTTTCAGCCGGGAGACCGCAAACAACTCACGGCCGGCTTCAGATAGCGAAGCGCTGCGGCGGCAAACCTCCAGCACCGTTTCCAACTGACGGCGATCGAACAGATCGATCTCGTCGATGACGGCGGGAAGAGGATCGTTGATCTGCCAGCTCTCGCTCAGTCGCGAAATTTCCTCATCGACCACATCCAGCGTAATTCGGCCCTGCTCGGCGAGGGTCGCCATGCGGGTCACCGAGGCGCCAAGCTCGCGAAAATTTCCGCGCCACTGGGCCTGCGGCGAACTGGCGAAAGCCAAATAGCGCACGCGCGCGTCTTTATCAAAACGTATTTGCTGCTGTCTGGCGCTGGAGAAACGTTGCAATTCGTACTCAATATTGGGCGCAATATCTTCTCTACGCTGCGCCAGACCGGGTAGCGCAAAGCTCCACATGTTGATACGCGCGTATAAATCCTCACGAAAGCGGCCATCGGCGACCCACTGGCGCATGTCGCGGTGGGTACCAGCAATCAGTTGAAAATCACTGTGCACTTCTTTGTCGGAGCCAAACGGGAAAAAGCTTTTTTCTTCAATCGCTTTTAACAACATCGCCTGTTCATCGAGGCCCAGTTCGGCAATTTCATCGAGAAACAACACGCCGCCGTCGGCCTCGCGTAGCAGGCCGCTACGCGCCGCCTGCGCGCCAGTAAAAGCGCCTTTGACGTGGCCGAATAGCGTCGACATGGCGTTATCGCCACGCAGCGTGGCGCAGTTGATGGCGACAAACTTACCCGCCACCAGGTGGCGTGACTGACGTAGCTGGAAAATGCGTTTCGCGAGAAAGGATTTGCCCGCGCCGGTAGGTCCGGTGAGTAGAATCGGATCGGTTGAACGCAGAGAAACCCGCTCAATGCGATCGATAAGCTTATTGAAGGTGGCGTTGCGGGTTTCAATCCCGTCCTTAAGAAATGAAACGGACTGCTGTTGTTCACGCTGAAAACGGCTGGTTAGAGTGGCATAGCGGCTTAAATCCAGATCGATAACCGAGGCGGTACCGGCCGCGATCTGCTCGTCGGTGGTGCCTTTTGGCGCCGGCCCGGTCTGCAGCAAACTGGCGGGCAGATAGCGCGCCTCGGTCAACAGGAACCAGCAGATCTGCGCCACGTGCGTTCCGGTGGTGATATGCACCAGATATTCTTCATTGTCGGTATCGAACGGGTAGCGGGTCGCAAAATCAAGAAAGGCGGCATACACCTCTTCGAAATCCCAGGGATTGGCGATGGCTACAGCATGCGGATGTACTTCGGTCTGTGGCGAGACCAACGCAACATCTTCGGCGAGCTGCTGCGCCATGCCGATGTCACGGGGCTGATGCAGTAGTTCCAGCCGATCAATGGGCATTTCAGCTTGTTGGCACAACCCAATCGTTGGCCGCCACTTGCGAAAACGGTTGGCGCGCTTGCCACGTTTATCGAGCACCGTCCCCAATACGCCAATAACCACCCGACGTTTTCTCATGATTTATCCCACAAGATAAAATTAGATACTTAAGGATAAAAATATATCTTTCCGCAGGCAATCGGAATAGATGCTTAATAAATAAAAGTCATTAATTTTCATTTTGTTAAAAAATTATTTTGTTGTTTTACGTTTTTGGCACGCTTCTGGCAATAACTCTATTGTCAACGCGCTGAAATGCAGGGGGTTAAACCCCGCCGGCGCTGTAGAAACGGCGCAATCCGTTTTTCTGCCGCGTTCCGTCAGCAACTGACCACATAAGTGGAGGGTTCGATTCCCTCATTCATCTCCTCGATGAAACTGGTTGTAAATCAAAATAATAAGCCGGGGAACTGCGTGTTTGGCGGTCCCCAAAACAGGTTGCCGATAATAACGCCGGGCGCCAGGCAAAAGGGAGTTCCCCTGCCGCTTCGCCTTTGCATCCGCGCCTGCTCCATTTTTAAGGAACGAATAATGGCTAAGAAAATAACGATACGAAAAGGTCAATTAGGTCTGCTGGCGAAAGCGGGCGACTACTATCAGGTACTGGAAGCCGGCGAGCATCGCTTACCGTGGTTTTCCACACCGGAAGTGCTGATCGTCACCACCGATGGCAGCGAAGTACCGCAGGCGTTGGCCGACTATATGCGCCGCTTCCAGCCTGAATGGATCGACCGTTACTGCCTGGCGGCTGATATGGCGGAAGAGGAAGCCGGCGCGCTGTATATCGATGGCGTGCTGCAGGAGATCATCCCGCCAGCGACGCGCCGTCTGTACTGGCAATATGACAATGCGCTGAAGCTGGTACGCATGGATACTCGCGCGGTGCTGGTACCAGCAGAGGTGATGAACGCGGTACTGCAACCTCGACGCAGCGGCGCGGTAAAAGGGCGTGAGTCGATACTGACGGTACAGGTTCCTGCCTGGCATGTTGGGGTGGTGAAAATTGACGGCGAGCTGCAGAAAGCTCTACCGCCCGGTTTGACTGCCTACTGGAAGATTAACCATCTGGTGGAAGCCGAAGTGGTGGATACTCGCCTGCAGGTGCTGGAGGTCAGCGGTCAGGAGATCCTGACCAAAGACAAAGTTAATTTACGTCTGAATCTGGCGGCGAACTGGCGTTATCAAGACGTGCTGACGGCATTTTGCCAGTTAACTAAACCGCTGGATCATCTGTATCGTGAACTGCAGTTCGCGCTGCGCGAAGCGGTCGGTACACGTACGCTGGATGAGCTTCTGGAAAATAAACAGATGATTGATGAAGTGGTGAGCGCGCAGGTGAAAGAGCGTATGGCGCCATTCGGCATCGAGATCGCCTCGTTGGGAGTAAAAGATATCGTCCTGCCAGGCGACATGAAGGCCATTTTGTCGCAGTTGGTGGAAGCGGAGAAATCGGCCCAGGCCAACGTTATCCGCCGCCGGGAAGAGACGGCGGCAACTCGTTCTTTATTGAACACGGCCAAAGTAATGGAAAACAATCCGGTCGCCCTGCGCTTAAAAGAGCTTGAAACGCTCGAACGCGTCGCGGAGCGAATCGATAAAATTTCCGTATTTGGCGGGCTGGACCAGGTATTACATGGACTTATCAACATTAATGGAGTGAACCATGGCGCATAACGATTATCACCTGCTGACGGCGGAAAATAGCGCGCCGATCAAAATGTGGACCCGCGGCGTGCCGGTAGAGCCGGAAGCACGCGTCCAGTTGCTGAATACGGCAAAAATGCCGTTTGTCTTTAAGCATCTGGCGGTGATGCCGGACGTGCATCTCGGGAAAGGCTCGACTATTGGCAGCGTGATCCCGACAAAAGGGGCAATCATTCCGGCGGCCGTCGGCGTGGATATTGGCTGCGGTATGATGGCGGTGCGTACTTCGCTTATTGCCAGCGATCTGCCGGATAACCTGGGCGGGTTGCGCAGCGCGATCGAGCAGGCGGTACCGCACGGGCGAACTAACACGCGCTCCCGGCGCGATAAAGGCGCCTGGGAGACGCCGCCGCAGGAAGTCGATCAACAGTGGTCGCTACTGGCTCCGCGCTTTAAGCGCCTGACGGACAAATATCCGCAGTTGTTGAAAACCAATAATCATCAGCATCTCGGAACATTGGGTACCGGCAATCACTTTATTGAAGTGTGCCTGGATGAACAGCAGCGGGTATGGGTAATGCTGCATAGCGGTTCGCGCGGCGTCGGTAATGCTATCGGCAACCTGTTTATTACCCTGGCGCAGAACGATATGCAGCAGCATATCGCTAATCTGCCGGACAGAAATCTGGCCTACTTTCAGGAAGGTAGCCCGCACTACGAGGATTACATCGAGGCGGTGGAATGGGCGCAGGATTTCGCCAGGCATAATCGCGAGGTAATGATGGCGCGGGTACTGGCGGCGCTATCGGCCATTGTGACGAAACCGTTTATGACCCAGCAGGAGGCGGTCAATTGCCACCATAACTATGTGCAGAAAGAGCGGCACTTTGGCGAAGAGGTTCTGGTCACGCGTAAAGGCGCGGTATCGGCGCAGAAGGGGCAAATGGGCATCATTCCCGGCTCAATGGGGGCAAAAAGCTTCATTGTGCGCGGATTGGGTAATGAAGAGAGTTTCTGCTCATGTAGCCACGGCGCAGGACGCGTGATGAGCCGAACGGCGGCGAAAAAGCGGTTCACCGTCGCAGACCAGATCCGCACGACCGCCCACGTCGAATGCCGAAAAGATAGTGAGGTGATCGACGAAATTCCGCTGGCTTATAAAGACATTGAGGCGGTGATGGCCGCGCAATCGTCGCTGGTAGAGGTGGTACATACCCTGCGTCAGGTCGTCTGTGTTAAAGGATAAAAAATAATGAGTGAAAATAGCGTCGATGCCGCGATGCGCCAGCGCGTGCGGCGGCAGTTAGCCGACATAGAACAACGCTACCAGGTCAGGGTGCTGTATGCCTGTGAATCGGGTAGCCGCGGCTGGGGTTTTGCCTCGCCGGATAGCGATTATGATGTTCGCTTTTTATATGTTCATCAACCCGAATGGTATTTACGCGTGGAAGCGCAGCGCGATGTTATCGAACTGCCGATAGATGATGAGCTGGATGTCTGCGGCTGGGAGTGGCGCAAAGCGCTGGGGTTATTGAAAGCGGCGAACCCTACTCTTATAGAGTGGCTGGATTCACCGGTGGTGTATCAGCAGGATGCGTCGACAGTGGCGGCGTTAAAAGCGCTGGTGCCGCAGTGGTTTTCGCCGCTACGCGCCCGTTGGCACTACTATTCAATGGCGCGGAAGAACTTTCGCGGCTACCTGCAGGGTGAGCAGGTACGGTTGAAAAAATACTTTTATGTACTGCGCCCGCTGTTGGCCGTGCGCTGGGTTGAAGCCGGTAAAGGCGTGCCGCCGATGCGTTTTAGCGAACTGCTGGCGGGCAGCGAACTGGAACCCGCCCTGCGTAATGAAATCGATGAGCTGCTGGTTCGCAAACAACGTGCCGGCGAAGCAGAGTACGGCATACGACGCCCGCTTTTGCATGCCTTTATTCAACATGAGCTGGCGCGTGGCGAGGTAGCGCCGGAACTGCCGGATAGCCGAACGGGGCGCGTTGAGCAACTCGATCGCTTGCTGATGAGCACGGTACTGGCGCCATAAAAAAGGCCCGGCTTCTGACGAAACCGGGCCTTTTGCTAACGGGCTTTCCCGTCGCGATTATTCAAACAAATTATGATGCAGCTTCTGCACCACTTTCTCCGCATCGTCGCCCGGCACCAGGAAGCACAGGTTGTGGCTGGATGCGCCGTAACAGATCATGCGGATATTGAACGGTTCCAGAACGCCAAACACCTCTTTACCGACGCCGCAGGCTTTCGACAGCTCGTTGCCGATCAGGGCGACCAGCGCCAGATTCTCTTCCACTTCGACGCGGCACAGCGAAGAGAGCTCGGTCAGCAGCGCCTGGGTGAGCAGGGTGTCGCCAGCGGAGGTAGAACCGGTGGTGTCCATGGTCAGCGCAATGCTCACTTCCGAGGTGGTGATCAGATCGACGGAAATATTATGCCGCGCCAGAATACCGAACACTTCAGCAAGGAAGCCGCGGGAGTGCAGCATATGCAGGCTGTGCAGGGTCAGTAGCGTCTGACGACGACGCAGCGCCAGCGCGCGGAACAGCGGTGGATTTTCGGTTTTATGACAGACCAGCGTGCCGCCGGCTTTAGGTTCTTTGCTGGAGCCGACGAATACCGGAATATCGCTGCGTACGGCCGGCAGCAGGGTGGCCGGATGCAATACCTTGGCCCCGAACGTGGCCATCTCCGCGGCTTCAGCGAAAGCGATCACATCGATGCGTTTCGCCGCGGGCGCGACGCGCGGGTCGGTTGTGTAGATCCCTGGGACATCGGTCCAGATATCCACACGGCTGGCGTTTAAGGCCTCGCCGAGCAGCGCAGCGGTATAGTCGCTGCCGCCGCGACCAAGGGTAGTGGTGCGTCCTTTGGCTTCGCTGCCGATAAAGCCCTGGGTAATAACCAGGCCTTCTTGCAGGCGCGGCGCCAGTTGTTGTTGCGTTAGCTCCGCCAGCGCGGCGATATCCGGTTCGGCACGGCCGAAACGATCGTTGGTGCGCATCACTTTACGTACGTCGAACCACTGCGCCGCAATACCGCGTTCGCGCAGGATCTCAACGAACAGTAAGGTGGACATCAGTTCGCCGTGGCTCACCAGTTCATCGGTCAAGGCTTCCGAGCTGGCCAGCGAGGCGGCTTCCGCCAGGGTAGTAATGTTTTCCAGCAGACGTTCAATTTCTTCACGAATAACGTTGGGATAACGTAAACGCTCCAGAATATTGAACTGGATTTGGCGCATTTCATCGAGCTTAGCGAAACGTTCGGTGGGTTCCAGCCCTGCCGCTAAAGCAACTAAGATATTGGTAACGCCAGCCGATGCGGATAACACCACTACGCGGGTATTCGCATCCAGCAGCGCGACGTCGACGCTACGGTTCATCGCGTCGAAATCGGCCACGCTGGTGCCGCCGAACTTAGCAACAACTAAATCTGTCATAACAACCTCGTGTCAGGGGGCCTGACTTATTAAAACGATTCCTGAACAACCGCTCCTGGTTCGGGCTGGAAATAACCGGAGCGCTACAAAATGTCTTAATAAGCCAGGCCAAATTAACTCAGCCATGGCACAAGGGAAGAGCGAAAAGTAGGGTGGGCGCAGAGCGATAAACAAACTACGATGTCACCCAGAAGTGCTCCACCTTGTAGACCCGTTCGCCGATGACGCGCATCGGTTCGCGAGTATGAAACGCCCGACTGCGAACGCTTCTGGTGACAACCCAGGGGATTCAGCCCCTGTGGCCGGCGACAGACTTAACCAGATGCCTGTGCGCCTCGGCGTTGCTCCCCCTCACGTATTTTCCCCGGACTGGTTCCTCCAATACGGTTACCTGGGCAACGCACCTCTTCTGGCAATTACTGACGTCTTTCACTATGCCTGGGGGGAGACTGGTCATTATACCCCCCAGCGATACTCTTCGCTGTAGCGTGAAATGCGCGAGCAATACATACCTACGGTTCCGTAGGCAGTTCAGCTATATAAAGGCTTCCGGGCGGGTATGTCAACGACAGGGTTATGCGGATTTTTCATGCATTGGCGGATAACAGAAAAAAGCCTAATGATCGCTATAATATGGGAGCTCTTTACCCTATTTCTGACCCCCGTCAACGGCATAACACAAAAATCATCACAATTTTCCGCCGCTGAGGCTACAATCGACCGAAGTCACATTTTTCAAATCAGAAGAGTATTGCTAATGAAAAATATCAACCCAACGCAGACCGCTGCATGGCAGGCATTACAGAAACACTTCGATGAAATGAAAGACGTCACTATCAGCGAGCTTTTCGCCAAAGATAGCGATCGTTTCTCTAAATTCTCCGCCACTTTTGACGATCTGATGCTGGTGGACTTCTCCAAGAACCGCATCACTGAAGAGACGCTGTCTAAGCTGCAGGATCTGGCGAAAGAGACCGATCTGGCCGGCGCTATCAAGTCGATGTTCTCCGGTGAAAAAATTAACCGTACCGAAGACCGCGCGGTACTGCACGTCGCACTGCGCAACCGCAGCAATACGCCAATTGTGGTTGACGGCAAAGATGTGATGCCGGAAGTCAACGCTGTACTGGAGAAGATGAAAGCCTTCTCAGAAGCGATTATCTCTGGTAGCTGGAAAGGCTATACCGGCAAACCGATCACCGACGTGGTGAACATCGGTATTGGTGGTTCAGATCTCGGCCCGTTCATGGTGACCGAAGCGCTGCGCCCGTATAAAAACCACCTCAACATGCACTTCGTTTCTAACGTTGACGGCACCCATATCGCCGAAGTGCTGAAAGCGGTGAATCCGGAAACCACGCTGTTCCTGGTGGCTTCTAAAACCTTCACCACTCAGGAAACCATGACCAACGCCCACAGCGCGCGTGACTGGTTCCTGGCGACCGCGGGCGACGAGAAACACGTGGCGAAACACTTCGCGGCGCTCTCCACCAACGGTAAAGCGGTTGGCGAGTTCGGTATCGATACGGCTAACATGTTTGAGTTCTGGGACTGGGTCGGCGGTCGTTACTCCCTGTGGTCCGCCATCGGTCTGTCTATCATTCTGTCCGTCGGCTTCGACAACTTCGTTCAGCTGCTGTCCGGCGCCCACGCCATGGACAAACACTTCTCTACCACGCCGGCTGAGAAAAACCTGCCGGTACTGCTGGCGCTGATTGGTATCTGGTACAACAATTTCTTCGGCGCCGAAACCGAAGCAATTCTGCCGTACGATCAGTACATGCATCGCTTTGCCGCTTACTTCCAGCAGGGCAACATGGAATCCAACGGTAAGTACGTTGACCGTAACGGCAACGTCGTAGATTACCAGACTGGCCCTATCATCTGGGGCGAGCCGGGGACTAACGGTCAGCACGCGTTCTATCAGCTGATCCACCAGGGCACCAAAATGGTACCGTGCGATTTCATCGCCCCGGCTATCACCCATAACCCGCTGTCTGACCACCATCAGAAACTGCTGTCTAACTTCTTCGCTCAGACCGAAGCGCTGGCCTTTGGTAAATCCCGCGAAGTGGTTGAGCAGGAATATCGCGATCACGGTAAAGATCCGGCTCAGCTTGAGCACGTGGTGCCGTTCAAAGTGTTCGAAGGCAACCGTCCGACCAACTCCATCCTGCTGCGTGAAATTACCCCGTTCAGCCTGGGCGCATTGATTGCGCTGTATGAGCACAAAATCTTCACCCAGGGCGCGATCCTCAACATCTTCACCTTCGATCAGTGGGGCGTTGAGCTGGGTAAACAGCTGGCTAACCGTATCCTGCCGGAACTGAAAGATGGCGCGGACGTCAGCAGCCACGACAGCTCTACCAACGGCCTGATTAACCGTTATAAAGCCTGGCGCGCATAAGCGCTGCGCAATTAAACCTTAATGCCGACCCTCGGGTCGGCATTTTTATTTATAGTCGCCGCAGCAGCCTCGCCGGGTTGCCCGCCCAAACGCCTTTCTCGGTGATGGATTTTGTCACCACGCTCCCGGCGCCGATGACCACGCCATCGCAGATACTCACCGCCAGAATGGTGGCGCCGCTGCCGATAGACACGTCATTGCCGATTTCAATGCGCCCCCAACTGTCGCGGTCGGCATTCGGTTTGCCATCGCGGAACATATCGTTAGCGAACATCACGCCGTGGCCGATAAAACAGCGTTGGCCGATGGTGACGTACTCGCAGATAAAACTGTGGGACTGGATTTTGCTGTCCGCACCGATGCGCGTGTGCCCCTGAATCTCGACGAACGGCCCGACAAAAACGTTATCGTCAAGCTGGCAATCATAAAGGTTGGCGGGCTGGTATATGACCACGTTTTCGCCGCAAATGACGTTGCGAACGCCGGTATCGCGAAGCGTAAAAGGGGGAATATTTGGCTCATTCGACATGCTGCATTCCTCGTTCGGATCTCATCGTATAGTGCCTGCAAAATGAGCAAGGAGGAACGGCGAAAAACGGTGGGGAAGGAGGCTGGAGGTTTTCCCCCCCCAGCCAGGAGATTAACGAGCGAAGGCGATGGCTTCGATTTCGACGCCGGCGTCTTTCGGCAGTGTTGCGACCTCCACGCAGGAGCGTGCCGGAAAGGTGGCCTGATGTTCGGTAAAGAAGGCCTCATAGGCGGCGTTGATGGCGGCAAAATCCTTCAGGTCTTTGACAAACACCGTGGTTTTAACAATCTGCCCGACCGTGAGTCCGGCAGCTTCAACGATGGCTTTCACATTTTCCAGCGATTGCCGCGCCTGTTCGGCGATATCGCTGGGCATGGTGCCGTCCAGCGGATTAATCGGCAACTGACCGGAGGTGATGGTCATCGCGCCGAGATTGACGCCCTGCACGTACGGGCCGATAGCGGCAGGCGCGTCAGCGGTGGTAATAATCATACGGGTTATCCTTCAAACGGTTACATAAAGTAATTCAACAACACCAGCGAGCCGACGCCGCTCACCACCACCCACACCAGGCCTAAACGGAAGCTGGCGAGCGTGCAGATAATGGCGGCGATCACCTTCGGATTCTTTAAGTCGAACTCCATGCTGGAATTCACGCTAAGGATCTGAATGGTGATAATGGCCGGCAGGACGGTGACCGGGACGAAGCGCAGCGTTTTCGTCACCCGCTCGGACATCTGGATTTTTCCGGCCAGGCCGATAAACGAAAATCGGATCAGGAAGGTCACGGCGGCCATACCCAAAGTCAGGGCGATAAAGTAGCTATTATTCATGTTCCAGCGCCTCCACGAGCGGCATGTCGGATTCGGCAATCGCTGCCTGTTTACGTTCTTCAGCCAGGTCGACGCACAGCCCGGCGAGCACGCCAAGTACTGAGGCGACGACAATACCCAGGGAGTAGGGCAGGATGACCAACAGCACGCCGGAGACGGCGGCCACCACGGCGGCGACGGTACAGGCCTGGCTTTTTATTTGCGGCACCACGATGGCGATAAAGGCGGCGACCATGGCGAAATCCAGACCATACTTTTCAATATTCGGGAATGAGGCGCCGACCAGCGCGCCGAGGAAATCGGCCAGTACCCAAATCGCCCAGAAGGTGATCATCGCCGAGCCATAAAACAGATACTTATCCTGCTTATTGCCTTCCATCTCTTTGACGGTGGTGGCATACACTTCATCGGTCAGCGCGTAGGACATAAAGCATTTTTTAAAGAATGACGCTTCACGGACGGTACCGGAAATAGAGGCGCTGTACAGTACGTGACGTAGGTTAATTATTAATGTGGTGAATATAATAACCCCGAGCGTGGCGCCGGTTTTAAGCATATTTAATGCCAGCATTTGCGCGGAGCCGGCAATAACAATCGCCGACCACGCCGTACTCTGCCAGACGCTCATGCCGGCGCTGACGCTTAATGCGCCGACAATAAATGAAAATGGAAAGTCGCCGATGCACAGCGGCATAATGGCGCTGGCGCCGCGGAAGATGACTTTTTTATTCATCTGCTATACCTGCTAATTTATAAATAATAGTGTGGGTAGGGTAGGTGAATCAGGGCCTGAATGTTCAGGCCCGTTAAATATTATTATTTAGCGACCATGATGCTGATGATTTCTTTATCGGTGAGGGTCATTGGTTTAATCACCAGGCGACACAGGTTATTAATAGTCTGCTCGACATCGGCGCAGACAATACCGTCATTGGCGCCAGCGCAGCTATTTTGCATTGCCATCAGTACCGCCTTGAAGGCGCTGGATACCACAGATGAGACTTTCATCGCACAGCTATTAGAGGCGCCATCACAAATCATGCCGGTAATATCGCTGACCATATTAATAATCGCGGTGTTAATGGTGTTGATGTCGCGAGTAAATAGCCAGGCCATCCCGGCGGCGGCGCCCATGGCGGCGGTTGAGGCCGCGCATAGCGCAGATAAGCGCGTATAACGAGAATGAATTGAGATGGCGGTGAGATGAGAAAGAGACAAAGCGCGCGCCAGGTTCTCTTCATCGGCGCCGAGATGCTCTGCAACCACCACTACCGGCATGGTTGCTGTAATGCCCTGATTGCCTGAGCCGAAGTTAGACATCGCTACCACCGGCGCGCCGCCCATGCGGGCATCTGAAGCGGCGACGGTGTCGATGATCACCTTGCTTAACAGATCGTTGCTCATCAGGCCGTTTTTCACGGCGTCAGCAAAGGTACCGTTAATGTTCAGGCCATATTTTTTGGTTTTGCCTTCTGCCGCCAGCGCGGAGTTTAAGCGCGCGGCTTCGAGAATAAAGCGAATATCATTAAAGTCGGCGCTATTAATAAATTCGTAAGCCTGCTGTAGCGAAAATGTGGGCAGCGTTTCGTGCCGGGCGCTCGCATTCTGTTTTGCGCTTAATGGCTGTGGCTGACCATTAATATAAAGTTCGACCACGTTGGTATGGGTTCCTTTCACCACGACGCGACAGTTATTCTCGCCAGCAGAGAGGGTTAAATCGAGATGAATAAAGTCCGGAGTCTCTTCGACGGCAATATCAACGGCATTATTGGCGATCAGTTTCTGCGCCATTTCGACGTGTAGCGGGGTGATATCTTCCAGCGTTTTTAATCCCTTTTGCGGATTGCCGCCAAATGCGCCAATTGCGGCGGCCAGCGCTACACCGCAAACGGTGGTGCCGGGAATAGTCACGCCCATCGCGTTTTTATAGAGATTGGCGGAAATAAAACCGCTAATTCTGGTGCAAGGCTGATCCAGATATTGTGCGGCGTAGGCGGCAGTGAAGGAAATAGCGACGGGTTCAGTACAACCTAAAGCCGGGGCAACTTCTTGTTTGAGCCATTTTACGTACAGGGAAGCGTTATCGGTATTCATAATGATTTAATTTCCAAAATTAAATTTTATTCAGCTGCGATAATGCTAAGACAAAGGATGAGAAAAATCTTACCTTAATAGCCATATAAACAATGCGGATTAGAGAAAAATTTTATCTTGTGGCAGGTTTTAAGATATAACTGTTTCAAATAGTAAATGTTTTAAATTTCAGTTGGTTATTTGGTTTTGTCCTAAGCGTAACGGATGATTTAGTTAACTTGCTCACAGCATTGTAGGAAGTAAAACTTTCTCTTAGTTGCATTTACCGCGTTGAAGGACCGATGCTGCTCGCAAAGCGAAGTAGATCTGGATCACACTTTTGCGCTATACAGATCAATAACGTTCATGCATTTGAGGTGTCACTATGCCGTCGGTATATCGTCCGCTGGTTAATTTTGTTGCGAAGGCCATGCAGGCCGTGCTCAACCTGGCGCTATTGTGCCTGGGAATTATTCTGGTGGTGTTCCTGGGAAAGGAGACCCTGCATCTGGCGCACGTGCTGTTTACGCCGGAGCCGGTGAGTAAGTACAAGCTGGTCGAAGGGCTGGTGGTTTATTTTCTCTACTTCGAATTTATCGCGTTGATTGTGAAATACTTTGAGTCCGGTTTTCACTTCCCGCTGCGTTATTTCGTCTATATCGGCATTACGGCGATTGTTCGGCTTATTATCGTCGACCATGAGTCGCCGATGGCGGTGCTGATTTACTCTGCGGCGATCCTTATCCTGGTGATTACCCTGTGGTTGTGTAATTCCAACCGCCTGAAACGGGAATAAAAAAAGCGGCCTCCAGGGCCGCTTGACCGACAATCACAAATGAAATTTATGTAGGGTCCAGTAGAGGATTGCAGTGGCATTTGCCCTACTTTTTCAGGGAGAGGTGGGCTGCCGTACCCGGTTGGGGTCGTGTACCACATCCCACCCTCTCTGAAATTTTGGGCGATAAAACAAGGGTCTAACATGATGAAACTTAACCTTTCACCCCGCCCGCCGTCAGGCCGTTGACCAACCAACGCTGAGCCAGCAGGAAGACGACGGTAATCGGAATCGCCGACAGTACCGCCGCCGCGGCGAAGTCGCCCCACAGGTAGTTCTGCGGATTGAGATACTGCTGCATCCCCACCGCCAGGGTATAGCTGTTCACATCGCGTAGCAGCAACGAGGCCACCGGCACTTCGGTAATCGCGGCGATGAACGACAGAATAAACACGACCGCCAGAATCGGCACCGACAGCGGCAGCAGCACCAGGCGGAAGGCCTGCCACGGAGTGGCGCCATCCAGCGCGGCCGCTTCTTCCAGTGAACCATCGATAGTTTCGAAGTAGCCCTTAATCGTCCAGACGTGCAGCGCGATGCCGCCCATATAGGCGAAGATCACCCCGCCGTGAGTGTTGAGGCCGACGAAAGGCAGATACTGACCGAGGCGGTCGAACAACGCATACAGCGCCACCAGCGACAGTACCGCCGGGAACATCTGGAAAATCAACATCCCTTTGAGCAGCGTCGCTTTACCCGGGAAGCGCATACGGGCGAAAGCGTAAGCGCAGGTGGTGGAGAGGGCGACGATGCCGATCGCAGTAATCCCGGCCACCTTAATTGAGTTCCACAGCCACAGCAGGACCGGGAATGGCGGCGGCGTTACCCGGCCATCGGCGTGTTCGACGCTGAAGCCTAATGCCAGACGCCAGTGCTCCCAGGAGATGGTATCCGGGATCAGGCTGCCGGTCGCGAAGTTGCCTTCGCGCAGCGAGATAGCGATAACCATCAGCAGCGGGAACATAATCGCGGCGATAAAAATCAGCAGCAGGAGATGCGTGGTAAATAAACGTAGCTTCTGCGATTTGGGTTGGACCATAGCCATTATCGTTATCTCCTTTAATCAAACTTCATGCGCGTGGCTTTCAGATTCACAATCGCTAACGCCCCAACCAGCAGGAAGATAAGCGTGGCGATAGCCGCCGCCAGGCCGAAGTCCTGACCGCCGCCGCCTTCAAAGGCGATGCGATAGGTGTAGCTCACCAGCAGGTCGGTATAACCGGCCGGCGTGGTGGTGCCGAGACGGTCCGGGCCACCGTTGGTTAACAGTTGAATCAGCACGAAGTTGTTAAAGTTAAAGGCGAAGCTGGCAATCATCAGCGGCGTGAGCGGCTTGATCAGCAGCGGTAGCGTAATTTTAAAGAAGTTCTGGAACGGCCCCGCGCCATCCATCGCCGACGCCTCGTACAGATCGTCCGGAATCGCCTTCAGCAGTCCCATGCACAGGATCATCATGTACGGGTAGCCCAGCCAGGTGTTGACGATGATGATCATCGTGCGCGCGGTGGTTGGGTCGCTAAACCAGGCCGGTTTAATGCCGAACAGTGCGCTCAGCATCATGTTGATTTCACCAAAGCTCTGGTTAAACAGCCCCTTGAAAATCAGTATTGAGATAAATGACGGCACCGCATACGGCAGAATCAACAGCACGCGGTAAATCGCTTTGCCCTTCAACGCTTCCCACTGCACCAGGCAGGCCAGCACCATTCCCACGGCGACGGTCAAAATCACCGTCAGCACCGAGAACACCACGGTCCAGACGAAAATGGCGAAGAACGGCTTCTGGATCCCTTCATCCTGGAAAACGCGGGTGAAGTTATCCCAGCCGATGGTGACGGTATAACCCGGGCTCAGCTTCTCATTGCCCCAGCTGCCGTCGGCATTGATGGATTGATAAAAGCCGATGTCGGCGTTGGGGCGATATTTCACGCCGCTTTGGTTGTTGGTGAGCGTGCCGTCGTTAGCCAGCGCGTACAGCGGCTGGGTGCCGGAAAACTGGCGCAGTGAACTCATAATCACTTTGCTTTCATCCGGCAGCACGGCGGTCAGTTGGTTCAGCGCGGCGCGGTTCTGGGTGATTACGCGTAAATTCGCGCGTTCGCCTTGCGGCAGGGCATCGGCTTCTTTTAACGCCAGCTTCTGCTCGCCGCCAAATTTAAAGGCCTCAGAGAGATAATTTTTACCGCTTTCACCGTCCGTCAGCGCCAACTGCCACTCATCGCCTGCCGGGTAGAGTGAGAAGTTATAGGCTTTGCCGGCCTGGAAAGAACGATCCATCAGTACCTGTTGGGCGCGTTCGAAGGTGAGCTGGTTGGTGCTGCTGTAGTTGGTGAAGGCGATGGCAATGGTGCAGATCAGCGGGAACAGAACAAACAGCCCCATCCCGGCGAGACCCGGATAAACGTAACGCCAGGCATAGGCCTTGCGATTGGAAAAGATATACAGGCCAACTGAGCTTAAAATCAGCGTCATGATGGCGAACAGGTACTCCCCCTGGGCGTACATTAAAACAACAAGGTAACCCACCAGCAGGCACAGCAAACCAATCACAGACCATGTGAGTTGCGGGCTTTGCCACCAGTGTTTCTTTTTAACGGCATCCATGGGGATCATCCTCTACAACGTTAAATATCTGTCGACAAGAGTGCCTGATGGCGCTGTGCTTATCCGGCCTACAAAGCGTGTAGGCCGGATAAGGCATTTATGCCGCCATCCGGCACGTGTGCGACGGTATTACTTGGTGATACGGCCCTGTGCATCCTTCAGCGCGGCATCGACGGTCTGACGGCCGCTTGCGGCGTTGATAACCGCGGTACGGACGGCATACCAGAACGCCGACATCTGCGGGATGTTCGGCATGATTTCGCCTTTCTGGGCGTTAGCCATGGTGGCGGCGATACGCGGGTCTTTCTCCAGCTTCTCCTGGAAGGATTTCAGCGCCACGGCGCCCAGCGGTTTATCGTTATTCACCGCTTCCAGGCCCGGATCGGTCATCAGGTAGTTTTCGAGGAACTCTTTCGCCAGTTCTTTATTCGGACTGGCGGCGTTAATCCCGGCGCTCAGTACGCCAACGAACGGTTTAGACGGTTTGCCTTTGAAGGTCGGCAGCAGAGTGACGCCGTAGTTAACCTTGCTCTTGTCGATGTTAGACCACGCCCACGGACCGTTGATGGTCATCGCGGTTTCGCCTTTGTTGAACGCCGCTTCCGCGATGGAGTAGTCGGTGTCGGCGTTCATGTGTTTATTTTTGATGAGGTCGACCAGGAAGGTCAGACCGGCTTTTGCCCCGGCGCTATCGACGCCGACGTTTTTCACGTCGTATTTGCCGTTTTCAAACTTAAACGCGTATCCACCATCGGCGGCGATCAGCGGCCAGGTGAAGTACGGTTCTTGTAGGTTGAACATCAGCGCGCTCTTGCCTTTCGCCTTCAGCGCTTTATCCAGCGCCGGGATCTCTTCCCAGGTTTTCGGCGGGTTCGGGACCAGGTCTTTGTTATAAATCAGCGACAAGGCTTCCACCGCCACCGGGTAAGCGATCAGTTTGCCGTTGTAGCGTACGGCATCCCAGGTGAACGGATAGAGTTTGTCCTGGAACGCTTTATCCGGGGTGATTTCCGCCAGCAGACCGGACTGCGCATAGCCGCCAAAGCGGTCATGCGCCCAGAAGATGATATCCGGGCCGTCGCCGGTCGCTGCAACCTGCGGGAACTTCTCTTCCAGCTTATCCGGATGTTCTACGGAAACTTTAATGCCGGTATCTTTCTCGAACTTTTTACCCACTTCAGCGAGGCCGTTATAGCCTTTATCGCCGTTAATCCAGATAACCAGCTTACCTTCTTCAATTTTTGCGAGGGCAGAGGCGGAAAACATCATCGTCGTCAATGCAGACAGCGCGAGGATGCGAGCGCCAGTTTTGATTTTCATATACCCGTCCTATTTGGTGATGTGCTCGTGGATACACTTGAGTGGTTTAACGCTGATGAGTTTCCTTTTTTAACAACCTCTTTCCATCCTCCCTATGTCTACGCCCCGCCCGCCGTTTATGTGATCCGTATTGCAGAAATGCCGGTAATGGGCCCTGGAGCACATAAAAAAGTCACCGTTTTTGTCGCTTCGATCACGAAATGACGTTGTGCCGGGAACTTCCGGCGGCGAGAGGCGGTTTCTCATCCTCCCGTCTCCTCCCCCATCAAAAACCCGGGGGGTGGAGGATTTGCCAACGTAATGAATGCCGCATAGTCAGCCCATCTTGAATGTGTCTTTAAGTGACAGGTTGTAACGAAGGGAGAAGGGCATGGCGAGCGTACAGCTACGAAATGTAACGAAAGCCTGGGGCGACGTGGTGGTATCTAAAGATATCAATCTCGAGATCCAGGATGGGGAGTTCGTCGTGTTTGTAGGACCGTCGGGCTGCGGCAAATCCACCCTGCTGCGTATGATCGCCGGACTGGAAACGGTCACCAGCGGCGATCTGTTTATTGGCGATACCCGAATGAACGACGTGCCGCCCGCCGAGCGCGGCATCGGCATGGTATTCCAGTCATATGCGCTCTATCCCCACCTTTCCGTTGCCGAAAATATGTCTTTTGGCCTGAAGCTGGCCGGGGCGAAAAAAGAGGTGATTAACCAGCGCGTGACCCAGGTCGCTGAGGTCTTACAGCTGGCGCACCTGCTGGAGCGTAAGCCGAAAGCGCTCTCCGGCGGCCAGCGTCAGCGCGTGGCCATCGGCCGTACCCTGGTCGCCGAGCCGCGGGTTTTCCTGCTTGATGAACCCCTGTCCAACCTCGATGCCGCGCTGCGCGTGCAGATGCGTATCGAAATCTCCCGTCTGCATAAGCGCCTCGGTCGCACGATGATTTACGTCACCCACGATCAGGTGGAAGCCATGACCCTGGCCGACAAAATCGTCGTGCTGGACGCCGGCCGCGTCGCGCAGGTCGGAAAACCGCTGGAACTCTATCACTACCCGGCAGACCGCTTTGTCGCGGGCTTTATCGGTTCGCCGAAGATGAACTTCCTGCCGGTCAAAGTCACCGCGACCGCCATTGAACAGGTACAGGTCGAACTACCGAACCGCCAGCAGGTCTGGCTGCCGGTAGACAGCGCCCACGTTCAGGTCGGCGCCAATATGTCTTTGGGTATCCGCCCGGAACACCTGCTGCCGAGCGACATCGCCGATGTCACCCTTGAGGGCGAAGTGCAGGTGGTCGAACAGCTTGGTCACGAAACGCAAATTCATATCCAGATCCCCGCCATCCGTCAGAACCTGGTGTACCGCCAGAATGACGTGGTGTTGGTAGAAGAGGGAGCCACATTCGCCATCGGTTTGCCGCCGGAGCGCTGCCATTTATTCCGTGAGGATGGCACCGCTTGTCGTCGGTTGCATAAAGAGCCAGGCGTATAAGGTTCCCCATTAAAAGAAGACGCGAACCCAGCGCGCAGCCAACCATGCGGCGGCCGACGGGGAAGTGTTCAAAGAAAAGCAATGATCTCAGGAGATAGAATGATGATTACTCTGCGCAAACTTCCACTGGCGGTAGCCGTTGCGGCGGGCGTGATGTCTGCCCAGGCGCTGGCTGTCGATTTCCACGGCTACGCGCGTTCCGGTATTGGCTGGACCGGCAGCGGCGGCGAACAGCAGTGCTTCCAGGCCACTGGCGCTCAAAGTAAATACCGTCTCGGTAACGAATGTGAAACTTACGCTGAACTGAAACTGGGCCAGGAAGTGTGGAAAGAGGGCGATAAGAGCTTCTACTTCGATACCAACGTTGCCTACTCGGTATCGCAGCAGAACGACTGGGAATCTACCAGCCCGGCCTTCCGTGAAGTTAACGTGCAGGGTAAAAACCTGATCGACTGGCTGCCGGGTTCAACCCTGTGGGCCGGTAAGCGCTTCTATCAGCGTCATGACGTTCACATGATCGACTTCTACTACTGGGATATATCCGGTCCTGGCGCCGGTATCGAAAACATCGATCTGGGCTTCGGTAAACTCTCTCTGGCCGCCACTCGTTCTTCTGAATCCGGCGGCTCGGCAACCTATGCTGACCGCGATCCGCTGACTGGCGAACGCGTTTATGATCATCTGGTACCGAACGACGTCTTCGATGTGCGTTTAGCGCAGATGGAAACCAACCCAGGCGGTACGCTGGAGCTGGGCGTGGACTATGGTCACACCAACGTGCCGGATGACTACTACCTGCAGCCGGATGCATCAAAAGATGGCTGGATGTTCACCGCTGAACATACCCAGAGCATCCTGAAAGGCTACAACAAATTTGTTCTGCAGTACGCGACCGACGCCATGACCTCCAACGGCAAAGGCGTACCGCAGGGCGGCAGCATTAATAACGATGGTTCCATGTGGCGTGTGCTTGACCACGGCGCGGTCTCTCTGGCGGACGATTGGGACATGATGTACGTCGCCATGTACCAGGACGTCAACCTGGACAACAACAACGGTACCAAATGGTGGACCGTCGGCGTACGTCCTATGTACAAATGGACGCCGATCATGAGCACCCTGCTGGAAGTCGGCTACGACAACGTCAAATCGCAGAAAACCGGCGACAGCAACAACCAGTACAAAATCACCCTGGCGCAACAGTGGCAGGCGGGCGACAGCATCTGGTCCCGTCCGGCAATTCGTCTGTTCGCCACCTACGCGAAGTGGGATGAGAAGTGGGGTTACACCGATAGCGGCGTCGCCATGCGCGATACCTCTGGTACCGGTATCAACACTTCCAGCCGCGGCGACGACGATGAGTGGACCTTCGGCGCCCAGATGGAAATCTGGTGGTAATGCTATCCGCATCATGATGAGTAAAAGAGGGGCATCAGCCCCTCTGTTTTCGGCCCAGCGCGCTATTGCCTGGCTAACGCTCGGCCATAGGAATTGAGGTGATAACAATGAATATGAAGAAAAGTCTCGTTGCCCTCTGCCTGTCCGCCGGCCTGCTGGCCAGCGTACCCGCAGTCAGTTTTGCTGATGTCAATTTCGTGCCGCAGAATACCTCTGCCGCGCCGTCAATCCCGGCTTCCTCGCTGCAGCAGTTGACCTGGACGCCGGTCGATCAATCGAAAACCCAAACCTCTAAAGTGGCGATCGCCGGTCAAACGCTGAATGTCCCCGGTATCGCCGGGCCGGTGGTGGCCTATAGCGTACCGGCCAATATCGGCGAGTTAACCCTGACGCTGACCAGTGAAGTCGACAAACAGACTAGCGTCTACGCGCCAAATGTCCTGATCCTCGATCAGAGCATGACGCCGTCCGCCTTCTTCCCGAGCAGCTATTTCACTTATCTGGAGCCGGGCGTGATGAGCGCCGACCGCCTGGAAGGGGTAATGCGCCTGACGCCGGCGCTGGGACAGCAGAAAATTTATGTGCTGGTGTTTACCACTCCGCAGGATCTGCAGCAGACCACCAAATTAATCGACCCGGCGAAAGCCTACGCGAAAGGCACCGGTAACGCGGTGCCGGACATTCCGGATCCGATCGCCAAACATACCACTGACGGCACCTTGAGCCTGAAGGTGAAAACGTCTTCGAGTTCCAGCGTGCTGGTGGGCCCGCTGTTCGGCTCCTCCGGCCCGGGCCCGGTGACCGTCGGCAATACCGCGGCGCCGGTCTATAACGCCCCGGCCGCTGCGCCGGTAGCCGCGCCAGCCCCAGCAGCCAAAAGCGAACCGATGCTTGACGATACCGAAACCTACTTCAACAACGGTATTAAGCAGGCGGTGAAGCAAGGTGATATCGACAAAGCCCTGAAATTGATGAACGAAGCTGAACGCCTCGGCTCGAAATCTGCTCGTTCCACCTTTATCAGCAGTGTAAAAGGCAAGGGGTGACCGTCTCCCCACAATGCTGATGTTTAGGCACAGCCTTTAGGTGCGTCCGCCTGGACGCACTTTTTTTTCTCGCGCAGCGGCAACTGTTGCATGCCTGTTGCGCGGATGATCGTATATTGACGTTTGCCCGCCCTCAAAACGCTATTCTGCGATACAATGCCTGCACGTTTTGTACCGGAGAATCAGGCATGCCACATCCTGCGCTTACGCAACTGCGTGCGCTGCGCTATTTTGCCGCCATACCCGAGCTGGACGCGCCGCTGCGCGACTGGCTGTTGCTGGAAGACTCAATGACCAAACGCTTTGAGCAACAAGGGAAAAAGGTCACCGTGACCATGATTAACGAAGGTTTCGTCGGGCGCGACGCGCTGGCGGGCGAAGAAGCCCTGCTGCCGGAAGAGGCGCGGTATTGGCTGCGGGAGATCATTCTTTGCGCCGATGGCGAACCCTGGCTTGCCGGTCGTACTCTCGTGCCGGAATCGACGCTATGCGGCCCGGAATTAGCCCTGCAGCAGTTGGGGCAGACGCCGCTGGGTCGGTATCTGTTTACGTCGTCGACGTTAACCCGTGATTTTATTGAGATTGGCCGTAGTGCACAGCTGTGGGGGCGACGTTCCCGTCTCCGGCTGAGCGGCAAACCGCTGCTGCTGACAGAGCTTTTTCTGCCTGCATCGCCATTGTATTAAGAGGAAGAGAAAATGGAGTGGAGTCTGACGCAGAATAAGCTGTTGGCGTTTCACCGCCTGATGCGTACTGACAAACCAATCGGCGCGCTATTGCTGCTGTGGCCGACGCTGTGGGCGTTATGGGTGGCTTCACCCGGGGTACCGCCGCTGTGGATTCTGGCGGTATTTGTCGCTGGCGTCTGGTTGATGCGCGCCGCCGGCTGCGTCGTGAATGACTATGCCGACCGTAAATTTGATGGTCACGTTAAGCGTACGGCTCGCCGGCCGTTACCAAGCGGCGAGGTCACGGAAAAAGAAGCGCGCATATTATTCGCGGTGCTGGTGGGGCTCTCCTTCCTGTTGGTGCTGACGCTCAATACCATGACCATCCTGCTGTCGGTCGCGGCGCTGGCGCTGGCCTGGGTCTACCCCTTTATGAAGCGCTACACCCATCTGCCGCAGGTGGTGCTGGGCGCGGCCTTTGGTTGGTCGATCCCGATGGCGTTCTCGGCGGTAAGTGAAGCGCTGCCGCTCAGCTGCTGGCTGATGTTCCTCGCCAATATTCTGTGGGCGGTAGCCTACGACACCCAGTACGCGATGGTCGATCGCGACGATGATGTCAAAATCGGCATTAAGTCGACGGCGATTCTGTTCGGCGAAAACGATCGTTTGATTATCGGTATTCTGCAGGTTGCCGTGCTGGTATTGATGGGGGCTGTAGGCTGGCTGAATGGGCTGAACTGGGCGTTTTACTGGTCGCTGTTTATCGCGGCAGGACTGTTTGTCTGGCAGCAGAAACTTATCTTCAAGCGCGAACGCGATAACTGCTTCAAAGCGTTTATGAATAATAACTACGTTGGGCTGGTGCTGTTTCTCGGTCTGGCGATGAGTTACCTGCAGTAAATCCTTCTGTTCCCCGACTCGCGCCGCGAGCCGGGGAACAGAAGCCGCAACGTTATGCGTCGTCCTGAGCGGCGCTTTCAATCGTCAAACGTACATCCGACGTAATCAAATCCGCCAGCATCTGGTAGACCTTCAGGGTCTCTGCCGGCTCGGCATCGCCAGTATCGCTGATGTAGCCTTCGTCACGCAGGGTCAGCACGAGGGTACTGAACACCGCCTTATCGAAGAACTCCGGCGCATTGATACCATGCAGTACCGACAGACGCTGCGCCATGGTGCGGCTTTCTTTCTCCAGCGTACTGCGGTTGATGGACGGGTTGGCGCTCAGCAGCCAGAAGGTAATCGCGTAGCGCTGTAACGTCTCACGCGCGCCGGCGGCCAGCAGCTGCA
Source organism: Klebsiella sp. JN_Kp122 (assembly GCF_040062085.1). Classification (NCBI taxonomy): domain Bacteria; kingdom Pseudomonadati; phylum Pseudomonadota; class Gammaproteobacteria; order Enterobacterales; family Enterobacteriaceae; genus Klebsiella; species Klebsiella sp. JN_Kp122. Next base: position 47,188 of record NZ_JBEAHW010000024.1, on the reverse strand, counting down.
GGGAACGAGAGTGAGCCGGATTGACGCTCATCTCATCGCCATTCAGCACCACCAGCCCCTGACGCTGCATCTCTGCCATCAGCGCATCGATAACGCCCGCCAGTTCTTCTTTTTCCCAGCGCAGGAACAGTTCGGCTTTCAGGAACGGATAGAACATCTCGACATGACGCAGCACTTCGCTACGGGAGATGCGGCGATGCTGGGTCACGATAGCGGCCAGCAGCGATGGCATCACCAGCATATGGGCGATGTTGTTGCGATAGTAGGTCATCAGCACCGCCTGCTCGCGCGGCAGGATGATGATATCGCCGATGGTGTCTTTCTCGACTTCGAACTTGTTCATCTGCAGCGCGTGGTCGATAAGCTCGCTGGCGGAAGCCGTCGGCGCGGTCGAATCGGTGGAGTACGGCACGTTACGCAGCAGGTCGAGGTAGCAATCCAACTGTTGGGTTAGTTGCTCACGGGTCAAAGAACGCTGACGTGACGCCAGAAGCGCCGTACAGCACAGGTTCATGGCGTTAGCTGCCCCGGCATTGTTGATGCGCACCATCAGGTCGGCGGCGATATTATTCACCGTCGGCGTCAGCCAGGAAGGGCGGACGGCTTCGATAGGATCGATGGCTTCGCGCCATTCCGGCACGTGCTGATTGAGATAGGTCATCAGCGGCAGCGGTTCACCGAAGTTAACGTAGCCCTGGCCAAGATTACGCAGCTTACTGAGGCCGCGCATCATCTGCGGCAGGCTCTCTTTTTCTTTTGTCGCGCCGCGCAGCTCTTTGGCGTAGGTACCCACTTCCATCACGTGCTCGTAGCCGATATAAATCGGCACCAGCGTGATGGGGCGGCTACCGCCGCGCAGCATCGCCTGGATAGTCATCGACAGGGTGCCGGTTTTCGGATCCAGCAGACGGCCGGTACGGGAACGCCCGCCTTCGACAAAGTATTCCACCGAATAACCACGGCTGAACAGCTCGCCAAGATATTCGCGGAATACCGTGGAGTAGAGCTTGTTGCCCTTAAAAGTACGACGAATAAAGAAAGCGCCCAGGCGGCGGAAAATCGGCCCAGCCGGCCAGAAGTTGAGGTTTATGCCGGCAGCGATATGCGGCGGCACCAGACCCTGATGATAGAGCACATAGGAGAGCAGCAGGTAGTCCATGTGACTACGGTGACAAGGCACATAGACAATCTCATGGCCGTCATGCGCCAGCTGGCGTACGCGCTCGGCATTGTGCACGTTAATCCCCTGGTACAGACGGTTCCAGGTAAAGCCCAGAATACGGTCAGTCAGGCGGATCATTTCATAAGAGAAGTTAGCGGCAATCTCTTCCATCAGCGCAATGGCGTTCTGCTGGGCCTTCTCGTGAGATATCTTCTTGCTGCGCGCTTCATCTTCTACCGCGCGGGCGATAGCTTTCGACGCCAGCAGCTTGTTGAAGAGATCCTGGCGGGCAGGGAGGCGCGGGCCGACGGCGGCCAGACGTTGACGGGCGAAGTGCATACGCGCCACGCGGGCCAGCTTCTGAGCGATGATTTTATCGGTCCCGTGCTCATCCGCCATGCGGCGCAGAGAGACCGACGGCGAGAAACGCACGAAGCTATCGCGGCCAAGCCAGGAGACGGCGAAGAATTTCTGAATACCGTTAAGCATCCGCAGCGGCGGATTCTCTTCGCCTTTTTCACGACCCGGCGCGCGGCCGAACATGACCGACACCGGTACCATTTGCACGTCGAGGTCGGGATGGTTACGGTGCAGATCCAGGTAGTCGTGGAACAGCTTGATGGACTCTTCTTTCGGCGTGTAGTAAGTAAACACGCGCGGGCCGCCGTGGATGAAAACGTAGCGCGGCAGCAGTGTGCCGTCGATTTCCAGCGGTTCAAAAGGGTCGGGTAAATCATGCGCCAGGCACTGGGCGCGCAGGGTCAGCAGGTCCGCCTTGGAGTTATAAGGCAAGACGTACATTATCGGACGCGAGGTATCGAGCCCTAATTCCTGAGCAGGTTCTGCCGGAATAGACTTGCTTTTTACCAGCACCCGTAATGGTAAATTCAGTAATTTATAGTAAATTCGTTGCCAGCCGGACATAAACGATGTGAAGCCTCTGGTTAATCATGCAAATGCGCGGCAAGAATAACAGAAAGCGTACAAAATTTCCGTTGTCGCACGGCAAACACGTACACTCGTCGACGTCATTTACATTAAAAGGTTCTTTTTGATGGCCAATAATACCACTGGGTTAACCAGAATCATTAAAGCAGCAGGTTATTCCTGGAAAGGTTTCCGTGCGGCATGGGTTAATGAAGCCGCTTTCCGTCAGGAAGGGGTCGCCGCTATTGTGGCCGTGGCGATAGCTTGCTGGCTGGATGTCGATGTCATTACGCGAGTCCTGCTTATTGGCTCGGTCCTGTTAGTGATGATAGTCGAAATACTTAACAGCGCGATTGAAGCGGTGGTTGATCGTATCGGGCCTGAACACCATGAACTTTCCGGGCGCGCCAAGGATATGGGGTCGGCAGCGGTGCTGCTGGCGATAATCATCGCGCTGATCACCTGGGCCATGCTGCTGTGGTCGCATTACCGCTAAGTCTTGTCGGCAACGCTCGCAAAACGGAAAGAATCTCCTGATTTTTATATGATATGTGGTTCCAAAATCACCATTAGCTGTATATACTCACAGCATAACTGTATATACACCCAGGGGGCGGAATGAAAGCGTTAACGACCAGGCAGCAAGAGGTGTTTGATCTCATCCGGGATCACATCAGCCAAACGGGCATGCCGCCGACGCGTGCGGAAATTGCTCAGCGCTTGGGGTTCCGTTCCCCAAACGCGGCGGAAGAACACCTCAAAGCGCTGGCGCGTAAAGGCGCGATTGAAATCGTCTCCGGCGCTTCCCGCGGCATTCGTCTGCTGACGGAAGAAGAACATGGCCTGCCGCTGATTGGCCGCGTTGCCGCCGGCGAGCCGCTGCTGGCGCAGCAGCATATTGAAGGTCACTACCAGGTTGATCCGGCGATGTTTAAACCGAATGCCGACTTCCTGCTGCGCGTAAGCGGGATGTCGATGAAAGACATCGGTATCCTCGACGGCGATCTGCTGGCGGTGCATAAAACTCAGGACGTGCGTAACGGGCAGGTGGTTGTCGCGCGTATCGATGAAGAAGTGACTGTTAAGCGTCTGAAAAAGCAGGGCAACGTCGTTGAACTGCTGCCGGAAAACAATGAGTTTTCCCCGATCGTCGTCGATCTGCGCCAGCAGAGCTTCACCATTGAAGGTTTGGCCGTCGGCGTGATCCGTAACGGTGAGTGGCTGTAACTCCCGTCTTAACGCAGCGTCATCATGATACATGACGCTGCGATGTTCCTCCTCTGTCTGGTCCCTCTTCATGCTGCTCAACGCCGCCGATAAAGCACTGTGGCGCCTCGCGCTACCAATGATTTTCTCCAATATCACCGTTCCGCTGTTAGGGCTGGTCGATACCGCCGTTGTCGGTCATCTCGATAGCCCCGTCTATCTTGGCGGCGTCGCCGTCGGCGCGACGGCGACCAGTTTCCTCTTTATGCTGCTGCTGTTCCTGCGAATGAGCACCACTGGCTTAACCGCTCAGGCCTATGGCGCCAAAGATCCGCAGCGCCTGGCGCGCGCGCTGGTGCAACCGCTGATCCTGGCGCTGGCCGCCGGGCTGCTCATCGTTCTGTTCCGCATGCCGCTTATTGACCTCGCGCTGCATATCGTCGGCGGGAGCGAGGCGGTACTGGAACAGGCCAGGCGGTTCCTGGAAATCCGCTGGCTCAGCGCCCCGGCGTCGTTGGCCAACCTGGTGCTGTTAGGGTGGCTGCTTGGCGTGCAGTACGCTCGCGCCCCGGTCATCCTGCTGGTGGTCGGCAACGTGCTGAATATCGTGCTCGATCTGTGGCTGGTGATGGGGCTGCATATGAACGTGCAGGGGGCGGCGCTGGCGACGGCGCTGTCGGAATACGCCACCTTTATCATCGGCCTGCTGATGGCGAAACGGGTGCTGGCGCTGCGTGGCGTGACGTTTGCCATGTTGAAGGAGGCGTGGCGCGGCAATATGCGGCGCCTGCTGGCGCTTAACCGCGACATCATGCTGCGCTCGCTGCTGCTGCAGCTCTGCTTTGGCGCCATCACCGTCTTCGGCGCCCGTCTTGGCAGCGACGTGGTGGCGGTCAATGCGGTACTGATGACCATGCTGACCTTTACCGCATACGCGCTGGACGGTTTTGCCTATGCCGTCGAAGCTCATTCCGGGCAAGCCTACGGCGCGCGTGACGGTAGCCAACTGCTGGAAGTCTGGCGCGCGGCCTGTCGGCAGTCGGGAATGGTAGCGCTGGCGTTTGCGTTAATCTACAGCGTGGCCGGTGAGCATATCATCGCGCTATTGACCTCTATCCCATCATTGCAGCAGCTGGCCGACCGCTATCTGTTCTGGCAGATGATCCTACCGGTGATTGGCGTTTGGTGTTATCTGCTGGATGGCATGTTTATCGGCGCGACGCGCGGCGCGGAGATGCGTAATAGCATGGCGGTAGCCGCTGCGGGGTTTGCGGTGACGTTGCTCTCTGTGCCCATGCTCGGCAATCACGGCCTGTGGCTGGCGCTGGCCGTGTTCCTGGCTTTGCGTGGGCTTTCGCTGGCGCTCATCTGGCGCCGCCACTGGCAGCGTGGCACCTGGTTTAACTCACCCTCCTGAATGTAAAAAGCCCGGCTCAGCGTAGCGCGAGCCGGGAAAATCCCCCAGCGTTTTCAATCGACCTGATGGTTAAAAATTCCGAATAACGAATCGGTACCAGCATTGTCATCTATAGTTATTACCATGTCCGGAACAAAACGGGCTGTTAACCCACCGAATGATGAGGACGTAATGATGAATAAAGACGAAATCAGCGGTAACTGGAAACAGTTGAAAGGTAAAGCCAAGGAACAGTGGGGTAAGCTGACCGATGACGATATGACGGTCATCGAAGGGAAGCGCGACCAGTTGGTCGGTAAAATTCAGGAACGCTACGGCTATGCCAAAGATCAGGCCGAAAAAGAGGTGTCTGACTGGGAGCGTAAGAACGATACGCGCTGGTAGCGAACGCGGTTTTGACCCCCTGTTTATGCCTGTCTAACGGCATAGTGATATGCCGTAGCTTCCCGCTGATGTCGCCCGACTCAGCGGGCTTTCTTTTTAATCTGGATGGTATGATCGTGATGGCAGTGTTCGCGAGTACTGCAGGCTTCGACTTCCACGCAGGCCGCGCACAGGCCATGCGCTTCAATCACATTATGCCGTAGAGCGAAGCCCATTCTGGCCGCCAGCGTATGCATAATATCCTCTACGCCTTCCGCACACTCTTCTTTGACCACGCCGCAGCGATCGCAGATAAACATCGCCGAACTGTGGGTTGGCTGATCGAAAAGGTGGCACAGCACATAGCTGTTGGTCGATTCCACTTTGTGCACAAAACCTTGCTCCAGCAGAAACTCCAGCGCGCGATAGACCGTCGGCGGCTTCGCCTGCGGCTCTTTTTCACGCAGCAGATCCAGCAGATCGTAGGCGCTAATCGCCCCTTGCTGCAGGCTCATCAGACGCAACACTTCCAGACGCTGCGGGGTCAGGCGTACGCCACGTTGCACGCAAAGCTTTTCAGCCTGCGCTAACATTTCTTGCGAAGTGGTGTTATCCATGAGCATCCTCTGGTTGCGTGATGTTGAAACTGTTACTTTATCACGAACCAGGTAAAACGCCGAGAACCTGCAAGCTTTGCTATACCTGATGTATCTCATTTTCGGGAGAAAACGATGAAACGACCTGATTGCATTCGACATTGGCGCGAACTGGAAGGTGCGGATGATTCCACCTACCCCGATAGTCACGAGCTTTTTTCTATTGGCGCGCCTCTTGCCCGCGGCCTACGGCTAAATCGGCTGGGCATCCATCATGAACGTTTACCGCCGGGACGCAGAACCTCTTATCCGCACGCGGAAAGCGATGAAGAAGAATTCATCTACGTGCTGGAAGGCTTTCCGGAAGTCTGGATCAATGGCTATTTATGGAAGCTGGAGCCGGGCGATAGCGTCGGCTTTCCGGCGGGAACTGGCGTATGTCATACCTTCCTGAATAATACCGAGCAGGAGGTGCGACTGCTGGTCGTTGGCGAGGCGAATAAAAAGCACAACCGTATTTACTATCCGCTGAACCCGGGCTATGCCGCGACTCGCCAGGACCGTTGGGTGGATCACCCTCCGCAGTTCTTTGGCCCGCACGACGGTAAACCGCGTAAAATATAGGCCACATTTTGACCATGGCGCGTGGCGTTCGACTCTATGCGCCGTGGTTTGTGTTTGTGCTATAGTAGCGCCCCTTTTTACCCGGATGCTTATTTATTCGCCATGATGCCAGAATCCACGTCTACCGCTTTTGCCGCCCACCGTTTTTCTATCGCGCCCATGCTTGATTGGACCGACAGACATTGCCGCTATTTCCTGCGTCTGCTGTCGCGCCATACTCTGCTGTATACCGAAATGGTCACCACCGGCGCGATTATTCACGGTAAAGGCGACTATCTGGCCTATAGCGAGGAAGAACATCCGGTAGCGCTGCAGTTGGGCGGTAGCGATCCTGCGGCATTGGCGCAATGCGCAAAGCTTGCCGAAGCGCGCGGCTATGACGAGATTAACCTCAACGTCGGCTGCCCCTCTGACCGCGTGCAGAACGGGATGTTTGGCGCTTGTCTGATGGGTAATGCCGCGCTGGTGGCGGACTGCATCAAAGCGATGCGCGACGTGGTGTCGATCCCGGTAACGGTAAAAACCCGTATTGGCATTGACGATCGGGATAGCTATGAATTCCTGTGTGATTTCATTGAGACCGTCTCCGGCAAAGGGGAGTGTGAAATGTTCATCATTCACGCCCGTAAAGCCTGGCTTTCCGGCCTGAGCCCGAAAGAGAACCGTGAAATCCCGCCGCTGGATTATCCGCGCGTCTGGCAACTGAAACGTGATTTTCCGCATCTGACGATGGCGATTAACGGCGGAATTAAATCTCTGGCAGAGGCCAAACTGCAGCTTGAGCACATGGATGGCGTGATGGTGGGGCGTGAAGCCTATCAAAATCCGGGCATTCTGGCTTCGGTGGATCGTGAGATTTTCGGCGTCGACGGCGCGGATGCCGATCCGGTGGCGGTGGTGCGCGCAATGTACCCCTATATCGAGCGTGAGCTCAGCAACGGTACCTATCTGGGTCATATCACCCGCCATATGCTGGGATTGTTCCAGGGGATCCCCGGCGCGCGTCAGTGGCGCCGCTATCTCAGCGAAAACGCCCACAAAGCGGGCGCCGATATCAACGTGCTGGAGCACGCGCTGAAGCTGGTTGCCGATAAGCGTTAATTTTTTCGCTAAAACCTGGTCTTTTTCGCCACGCCCTGCGCTATTGCTGCAGGGCGTTTTGTTTTAATTCAATGAGTTATACCTGGCATGATTCTTGAAAATGACTCTTGAAATAGCTAATCAGCTATCTGGTTATTTTTTCGGGAGAAGACCATGCTGGAACTCTTATTTGTTATTGGCTTTTTTGTCATGTTGCTGGTCACCGGCATCTCGCTGCTTGGCATTATTGCCGCGCTGGTTGTCGCCACGGCGCTGATGTTCTTCGGCGGCCTGTTCGCATTAATGTTTAAACTGCTACCCTGGCTGCTGCTGGCGGTGGCTGTCGTATGGGTCATTCGGGCGATGAAATCGCCGACGACCACCCGCTATCGTCGTGAAGATCGCTGGCGCTATTAAGCCAACATTTTGGGTATTGAGCGGTATGTCACAACCTGAGTAATTTTGCATAAAACAGCGTAGGCATTGCGTATTAAATCTGTCACTATTAGCGCGATAACGAATTCATCGCGCTGTACCCTACATACAGCCGAACAAAAAAAGTCAGGGCCTCCGTCAGGAGGCCCTAAACTTTTCTGGCGATCTCACCCCGTTACGGCAGCAGCAGGCTCGACCCCTCGGTCACCCGGCTTTCCAGAATCTCATGCGCGCGCCGGGCGTCACGCAGGGCGTATTTCTGATTATCCGTGACATCGACCTTGATCACGCCGCTGGCGATCAGCGAAAACAGTTCATTGCTGGCTTCCGTTAGCTCTTCCCGGTTGGTGATGTAGCCTTGCAGAGAAGGGCGGGTCACATAGAGTGAGCCTTTCTGATTGAGGATACCCAAATTCACGCCGGTTACCGGGCCAGATGAATTGCCGAAGCTGACCATCAGCCCACGCCGCTGAAGACAATCGAGCGAGGCCTCCCAGGTATCTTTACCTACGGAATCGTAAACCACGGCGACTTTTTTGCCGCCGGTCAGCGCCTTGACGCGCTCGGCAATATTCTCTTCGCGGTAGTTAATGGTTTCCCAGGCGCCGGCCTGCCGGGCGCGCTGCGCTTTTTGCTCGCTGCCGACGGTGCCGATAAGTTTCGCCCCCAGCGCTTTCGCCCATTGGCAGGCAATCAGCCCCACGCCGCCCGCCGCCGCATGGAACAGGAAGGTCTCGTTGGCTTTTATTTCATAGGTTTTGCGCAGCAGATACCATACCGTCAATCCTTTAAGAAACGAGGCGGCGGCCTGCTCAAAGGAAATCGCATTCGGTAAAATTGCCGCTTTATCGGCATGCACGTTATGCACCGAGCTATAAGCGCCAAGCGCGGCCTGGGCGTACACCACCCGATCGCCAACCTTGATATGTTTAACGCCGCTGCCGATTTTACTGACGATACCGGCGGCTTCGGTGCCCAAACCGCTCGGCAGCGAGGGCGGCGGATACAGGCCGCTGCGGATGTAGGTGTCGATGTAGTTGATACCGATGGCTTTATTTTCTACCTGGATTTCGTGCTCGGCAGGATCGTTGGGGGTAAACTCGACCGCATGCAGCACCTCGGGGCCTCCATGCGCGGGAAATTCAATTCGTGTTGCCATGTGAACTCCTTTATAATTTTGTGTCTCTCATTTACAGGTAACTCCATTCACTATGGCAGGAAATAAACCCTTCAACAAACCACAGACAGAACCTCGCGAACGCGATCCGCAGCTCGCCGGGTTGAAAGTCCCGCCGCACTCGATTGAAGCGGAACAGTCGGTGTTGGGCGGTTTAATGCTGGATAACGAGCGCTGGGACGACGTCGCCGAAAGGGTGGTGTCGGAAGATTTCTATACCCGTCCGCATCGTCATATCTTTACCGAGATGGCGCGCCTGCAAGAGTCAGGTAGCCCGATTGACCTGATCACCCTCGCCGAATCGCTTGAGCGTCAGGGGCAACTGGATAGCGTTGGCGGCTTCGCCTATCTGGCCGAGCTCTCCAAAAATACGCCAAGCGCGGCGAACATCAGCGCCTATGCCGACATCGTGCGCGAACGCGCAGTGGTGCGTGAAATGATTTCGGTGGCCAACGAAATCGCCGAAGCCGGTTTCGACCCCCAGGGGCGCACCAGCGAGGATCTGCTGGATCTGGCGGAATCGCGGGTATTTAAAATTGCCGAAAGCCGCGCCAACAAAGATGAAGGGCCGAAGAACATCGCCGATGTGCTCGATGCCACCGTCGCCCGTATTGAGCAGCTGTTCCAACAGCCGCACGATGGCGTCACCGGGGTGAATACCGGCTATGACGACCTCAACAAAAAGACCGCCGGGTTACAGCCTTCGGATCTGATTATCGTCGCCGCGCGTCCTTCGATGGGTAAGACGACATTTGCGATGAACCTCGTGGAAAATGCGGCGATGCTGCAGGATAAACCGGTATTAATCTTCAGTCTGGAGATGCCCTCCGAGCAGATCATGATGCGTTCTCTGGCCTCGCTATCGCGCGTCGATCAGACTCGTATCCGTACCGGCCAGCTGGACGATGAAGACTGGGCGCGTATCTCCGGCACTATGGGTATCTTGCTGGAAAAACGGAACATTTATATTGATGATTCCTCCGGCCTGACGCCGACGGAAGTGCGTTCGCGCGCCCGGCGTATCGCCCGCGAGCACGGCGGTATCGGCCTTATCATGATCGACTACCTGCAGCTGATGCGCGTACCGTCGCTCTCCGACAACCGTACTCTGGAGATCGCCGAAATCTCCCGCTCGCTGAAGGCGCTGGCAAAAGAGTTGCAGGTGCCGGTGGTGGCGCTGTCGCAGCTGAACCGCTCTCTGGAACAGCGCGCCGATAAACGCCCGGTCAACTCCGACCTGCGTGAATCCGGCTCTATTGAACAGGATGCCGACTTAATCATGTTCATCTACCGTGATGAGGTTTATCACGAGAACAGCGATTTAAAAGGTATTGCTGAAATTATCATTGGTAAACAACGTAACGGCCCGATCGGTACAGTACGACTGACCTTTAACGGCCAGTGGTCGCGTTTCGATAATTATGCCGGCCCTCAGTATGACGATGAGTAAACCTCAGTCTGTCTTTTTTTAAGGAATTCAAATGCAAGCGGCAACTGTAGTTATCAACCGCCGCGCTCTGCGACACAACCTGCAACGCCTGCGTGAACTGGCTCCTGCCAGCAAACTGGTTGCGGTGGTGAAAGCGAACGCCTACGGACACGGCCTTCTTGAGACCGCGCGAACGCTGACCGACGCCGATGCCTTCGGCGTCGCCCGCCTGGAGGAGGCGCTGCGCCTGCGTGAAGGGGGTATTACCCAACCGATATTGCTGCTGGAAGGTTTCTTTGAAGCGGCGGATCTGGCGCTGATTTCCGCGCAGCGCCTGCATACCGTGGTACATAGCCCGGAACAGCTGGCGGCGCTCGAACAAGCGGAACTGGCCGAACCGGTTACCGTCTGGATGAAGCTGGATACCGGTATGCATCGCCTTGGCGTACTGCCGGAACAGGCCGAAGCGTTTTATCAGCGGCTAAGCCGGTGCAAAAATGTCCGCCAGCCGGTGAATATCGTCAGCCATTTCGCTCGCGCCGATGAGCCTGAATGCGGCGCGACCGAGCGTCAGCTGGATATTTTCACCACCTTTACCGAAGGTAAGCCGGGGCTGCGTTCTATTGCCGCCTCGGGCGGGATCCTGCTGTGGCCGCAGTCGCATTTCGACTGGGCGCGGCCGGGCATCATTCTCTATGGCGTTTCGCCGCTGGAGAACCACTCTACCGGTGAGGATTTCGGCTGCCTGCCGGTCATGTCGCTGACCTCCAGCCTGATTGCGGTGCGCGAGCATAAAGCCGGGGAGCCGGTGGGCTACGGCGGCACCTGGATTAGCGAGCGCGATACCCGCCTCGGCGTCGTGGCGATGGGCTATGGCGATGGCTATCCACGCGCCGCGCCCTCCGGCACGCCGGTGCTGGTCAACGGCCGCGAAGTGCCGATAGTCGGCCGCGTGGCGATGGATATGATTTGCGTTGACCTCGGCCCTCAGGCGCAGGATCAAGCCGGCGATCCGGTTGTGTTATGGGGAGAAGGGCTCCCCGTTGAGCGCATCGCGGAAATAACGAAAGTGAGTGCTTACGAACTTATCACTCGCCTGACCTCCAGGCTGGCTATCCGTTACCTCGACTAACTACGGTCAGTGGCATATTTCCCCGATTACGCTACGCTTATCGGGGTAATGAGCAGGGGCGGCGCGCGGCGTCGCCCATGTTTGCAGCGATCTTTGTCGATAACTTACCAACATCCCCTCGACCTTCCCCAACTTCCGGTTTATTGTGTAAATACCTGCTTTCGTAAACCTGGAGATACATCTCGTGTTTCAAAAAGTTGACGCCTACGCCGGCGACCCCATTCTCTCCTTGATGGAGCGTTTCAAAGAAGATCCGCGTAGTGACAAAGTGAACCTCAGCATCGGTCTTTACTACAACGAAGACGGCATTATTCCGCAACTACAGGCCGTGGCGGATGCCGAAGCACGACTCAATGCCCAGCCGCACGGCGCCTCGCTGTATCTGCCGATGGAAGGTCTCAATAGCTACCGCCACGCCATTGCGCCGCTGTTATTTGGTGCCGACCATCCGGTGCTGAAACAAAACCGCGTAGCATCAATTCAAACCCTGGGTGGCTCCGGCGCGCTAAAGGTTGGCGCCGATTTCCTTAAACGCTACTTCCCACCGTCTCGCGTATGGGTTAGCGACCCGACTTGGGAAAACCACATCGCCATATTTGAAGGGGCTGGATTCGAAGTAAGTACTTACCCATGGTTCGATGATGAGACCAACGGCGTACGTTTTGAAGCCTTCCTCGCCAAACTACAGACGCTCCCTGAGCGCGATATCGTGCTGCTGCATCCATGTTGCCACAACCCAACGGGCGCCGATTTGAGCAACGCACAGTGGGATGAAGTTGTTAAGGTGTTGAAAGCACGTAATTTAATTCCTTTCCTCGATATTGCCTATCAGGGCTTTGGCGCCGGTATGGAAGACGATGCCTACGCTATCCGCGCGATTGCCAGCGCCGGCCTGCCGATGCTGGTCAGCAACTCATTCTCCAAAATCTTCTCGTTGTACGGCGAACGCGTCGGCGGCCTGTCAATCGTCTGCGATGATGCTGAAACCGCTGGCCGCGTGCTGGGTCAGTTGAAAGCGACGGTGCGTCGTAACTACTCCAGCCCGCCTAATTTTGGCGCGCAGGTGGTGGCGGCAGTATTGAACGACCCGGCGCTGAAAGCCTCATGGCTGGCGGAAGTGGAAGCTATGCGTACCCGCATCCTGGCGATGCGTCAGACGCTGGTGGATGCGCTGAAAGAGGCCGTTCCCGGCAAAAACTTTGACTACCTGCTGAAGCAGCGCGGCATGTTTAGCTACACCGGATTGAGCGCGGCACAGGTAGATCGTCTACGCGAAGAGTTTGGCGTTTACCTGATTGCCAGCGGCCGGATGTGCGTGGCGGGACTTAACTCGCGTAACGTCCAGCGTGTCGCCCAGGCGTTTGCTGCCGTAATGTAAGTGCTTACTTACTAATTTGCCCTCGCCAGCGTTAAGGCGAGGGTAGTATTACCTCTGAAGTGTGATCATGCTCTTTTTATATGACATTTGAGCAGAAAATCCTTTCTATCTATGTGGTCAGGCGTTAAGGTCTTGGGGCATTAATGCGCTCACTCATTATTAAAAATAATAACGAATCGATTATTTAGACCCAAAATAACTCAGGTTGCCGCTAAGCGGCCTGGCGCATGAGGGGCATAGGGATAAATATGCGTAAGTTAACTTTGGCCATTAGCGCCACTTGTCTGTTGTTTGCTCTGAATAGCTCCGTTGTCGCTCGCGCGTCCACTCCACAGCCCATTTGGGAAGGGACGAATGTTGCGAAACTCGCCGAACAGGCGCCGATCCATTGGGTATCGGTGGCGCAAATCGAAAATAGCCTGCTGGGCCGCGCGCCGATGGCGGTGGGTTTCGATATCGATGATACCGTGTTATTTTCCAGCCCCGGTTTCTGGCGCGGGCAAAAAACCTATTCTCCCGGCAGCGAAGCCTATCTGAAGAACCCGGAGTTCTGGGAAAAGATGAATAACGGCTGGGACGAGTTCAGTATGCCGAAAGAAGTGGGCCGCCAGCTGATCGCGATGCATATTAAGCGCGGCGACAGCATCTACTTCGTCACCGGCCGCAGCCAGACCAAAACTGAGACCGTCTCCAAAACCCTGCAGGATGATTTCCTGATCCCCGGTGCTAACATGAACCCGGTGATTTTTGCCGGCGATAAGCCCGGCCAGAACACGAAAACTCAGTGGTTACGCGAGAAGAATATCAAAGTCTTCTACGGGGACTCTGACAACGATATCTCGGCGGCCCGCGATGCCGATGCGCGAGGAATTCGCGTGCTGCGTGCGGCAAACTCCTCCTATAAACCTTTGCCGATGGCCGGGTCGCAGGGGGAAGAGGTGATTGTGAATTCAGAATATTAAGGCGTGTGAAACGCAACGCATCTGAATACGAAAAGGCAGCCGCAGGCTGTCTTTTTTTTGTACGAATTTCAGCCTTTGAGGTTTTACCTTTTCGCTTCTTGCTGCAAACTTAGAAGGATTCACACATTACAGGAGTCGTTTATGTGGCATCAGCAAACCCTGACATTAGGCCCGAAATCTCGTGGTTTCCATCTGGTAACCAATGAAATTATTGGTCAAATCCGCGAACTCTCGCATATCAAGGTTGGCCTGCTGCATCTGTTACTCCAGCATACTTCCGCTTCCCTGACGTTGAATGAGAACTGCGATCCCACGGTGCGTTTTGATATGGAACAGCATTTTCTCAACGCCGTACCAGACAACGCGCCGTATGAACACGATTATGAAGGTCCTGATGATATGCCCTCGCACATTAAATCATCGCTGCTGGGCGTTTCCCTGATGTTGCCGGTGCAGAACGGCAACGTCATGTTAGGGACCTGGCAGGGGATCTGGCTGGGGGAGCATCGTATTCACGGCGGTTCGCGGCATATTGTCGCAACGCTCATGGGAGAATAAAAAATGACCATATCGGATCTACTGCAGTACTGCATGGCGAAGCCGGGCGCGGAGCAAAGTGTTCATAGCGACTGGAAAGCGACGCAAATCAAGGTCGCGGATGTGTTATTCGCCATGGTGAAAGAGGTGGAGGATAAGCGGCCGGCCGTTGCGTTAAAGACCAGCCCGGAGCTTGCCGAGCTGCTGCGCGAACAACATCGCGATGTTCGCCCCAGCAGGCATCTGAATAAAGCTCACTGGAGCACGGTTTTCCTCGATGGCTCTCTGCCAGACTCGCAGATTTACTACCTGGTGGATGCTTCCTATCAACAGGCGGTCGACCTGCTGTCGGAGGATAAGCGGAGGCAGTTGGCCTAGCTTATAGCCTGCCAGCCAGCGCCAGCAGCGTGATATCGAGCAGCCGTAACAACGTCGCCTGCAGCTGCGCCTGACGCGCGATGCTCTGGTTGTTGGCGCGAATGCGGGCAATATCGCGCTGACCTTCCAGCAGTAGCCGTAGATCGTCTTCGGTCAGCCAGCCCTGAGCTTTTTGCTGCAATGCCTGTAGCAAAAAGATGGCGCTATCGCGTACTTCGCGCTGCTCATCGCCAAGTACTCTATTCAGTAATGGCATCCATTCGGCGCTATTAATCGCGCAAGCGGACAACAGCGTGCGAATCTCCATGGTTGTCGGCATTATTCCCTCCCTGTACGCTGACATTCGCCAGCGATAGCCTGTTGATAAAGATAAATGGTCTGCCGCGTTAAATATTGCGCTTCGGCAGGGGTAAAGGGCGCGCCCCGCATCTGGCGATGGGCGTATACGCGCAGATAGTTACCTTCAAGTAGCTTGAAATTTTCCTGACGCAGCGAGTCGCCTTGGGCGATCGCCTGCGTGAACTGCTGGCGAATCTGTTCATCTTCCTTGTTCAATTGTTGATCGTCCTGCGTCGCTGCGGTGGCGATGAACTGCAAATGCAACTGTTTGAGTGTGAGCAATTGCTGATAGGCCGTATCGCTGTAGCGGCCAACCCATGAGCAGGCGCTTAACGTACATAGCGCGGCGGCGATGATAAATAACGGAATGAGGCGTGGTACTCGCATAGTTTTCCCGGCATCGGTGGGCGATAGCGACTATCAGACGCCAGAGTGAGCGCTCCGGGCAAATCACGAAGTCTCAGCGTGAAAAAATGAGATGAAATGAGATGAAATGAGGCCTCTTCCGTGAAGGAAGAGGCCTGAGAGATTACTTCAGCAAGGGCTTCAGGAAGCGCGCCGTGTGTGAGGCTTCACATTCGGCAACGGTTTCCGGCGTGCCGGAAACGAGAATTTCCCCACCGCCGCTACCGCCTTCCGGGCCTAGGTCGACAATCCAGTCGGCGGTTTTAATAACGTCGAGGTTGTGCTCAATGACCACGATGGTATTGCCCTGATCGCGTAGCTGATGCAGCACGTCCAGCAGCTGCTGAATATCGGCGAAATGCAGACCGGTGGTCGGTTCATCAAGGATATATAGCGTCTGGCCGGTACCGCGCTTGGAGAGTTCGCGCGCCAGCTTCACGCGCTGGGCTTCACCGCCGGAGAGCGTGGTTGCCGACTGGCCGAGACGAATATAGGTCAGACCAACATCCATCAGGGTTTGCAGCTTACGCGCCAGCGCCGGCACGGCATCAAAGAATTCGCGCGCTTCTTCGATGGTCATATCCAGCACTTCGTGGATAGTTTTGCCTTTGTACTTAATTTCCAGCGTTTCGCGGTTATAGCGTTTGCCTTTGCACTGGTCACACGGCACGTAGATATCCGGCAGGAAGTGCATCTCAACCTTGATCACTCCGTCGCCCTGGCAGGCTTCGCAGCGGCCGCCGCGGACGTTAAAACTGAAGCGGCCCGGCGTATAGCCGCGTGAACGTGATTCCGGAACACCGGCGAACAGTTCGCGCACCGGCGTAAACACGCCGGTATAGGTTGCCGGGTTTGAACGTGGCGTACGGCCAATCGGGCTCTGGTCGATATCGATGACTTTATCGAAGTGCTCCAGCCCCTGAACATCGCGATACGGCGCAGGCTCGGCAATCGTCGCGCCGTTCAACTGGCGCTGGGCGATGGGGAACAGGGTATCGTTAATCAGCGTTGATTTACCGGAACCGGAAACGCCGGTAATGCAGGTAAACAGGCCGACAGGCAACGTTAGCGTCACATCCTTGAGGTTATTGCCCCGTGCGCCGGTCAGTTTCAGCACTTTTTCCGGATCGGCGGCGACGCGCTGTTTCGGCACTTCGATTTTGCGTTTACCGCTCATGTACTGCCCGGTGAGCGATTCTGGTACCGCCATAATGGCGTCCAGCGGCCCTTCGGCCACCACCTGGCCGCCGTGAACCCCAGCGCCGGGGCCGATGTCGATCACGTGGTCGGCGGCGCGAATGGCGTCTTCGTCATGTTCAACGACAATGACCGTGTTGCCCAGATTACGCAGGTGGATAAGCGTACCGAGCAGGCGTTCGTTATCACGCTGGTGCAGGCCGATGGAGGGCTCATCCAGCACGTACATCACGCCAACCAGCCCCGCGCCAATCTGGCTCGCCAGACGAATACGCTGCGCTTCACCGCCGGAGAGCGTCTCCGCCGAACGAGAGAGCGTCAGGTAGTTCAGACCGACGTTGACGAGGAATTTCAGACGATCGCCAATCTCTTTCAGCACTTTCTCAGCGATTTGCGCCCGCTGCCCGGACAGCTTCAGGTTGTTGAAGAAGTCCATCGCGTGGCCGATGCTCATATCGGAAATGGTCGGCAGCGGTGTGTTCTCCACAAACACGTGGCGCGCTTCGCGGCGCAGACGTGTGCCTTCGCAGCTGGCGCACGGACGGTTGCTGATGAATTTCGCCAGCTCTTCGCGCACCGCGCTGGATTCCGTCTCTTTGTAACGGCGCTCCATGTTGTGCAGCACGCCTTCAAACGGATGGCGGCGTACTGACGTGTCGCCGCGGTCGTTCATGTATTTGAATTCAATATTCTCTTTACCTGAACCGTACAGCACGACTTTCTGAACATTAGCGCTGAGGGTGCCCCAGGGCGCTTCGACATCAAACTTATAGTGATCCGCCAGCGACTTCAGCATCTGGAAATAGTAGAAGTTGCGGCGATCCCAGCCGCGGATGGCGCCGCCAGCCAGCGATAGCTCCGGATTCTGAATCACCCGATCGGGATCGAAATACTGTTGAACGCCAAGGCCGTCGCAGGTCGGGCAGGCCCCTGCCGGGTTGTTGAAGGAGAACAGACGCGGCTCCAGTTCGCGCATGCTATAGCCGCAAATCGGGCAAGCGAAGTTCGCCGAGAACAGCAGTTCTTCCGCTTTACTGTCATCCATGTTGGAAACAATGGCGGTGCCGCCTGAGAGCTCCAGCGCGGTTTCGAAAGACTCCGCCAGACGCTGCGCCAGATCGTCACGTACTTTGAAGCGATCGATAACCACTTCGATCGTGTGTTTCTTTTGCAGCTCTAACTTCGGCGGATCCGAAAGATCGCAGACTTCGCCATCGATCCGCGCGCGAATGTAGCCCTGGCTGGCAAGGTTTTCCAGCGTTTTGGTGTGCTCGCCCTTACGCTCTTTAATAATGGGCGCCAGCAGCATCAGGCGCTGACCTTCCGGCTGTGAGAGCACGTTATCGACCATCTGGCTGACGGTTTGCGCGGCCAGCGGGACGTCGTGGTCCGGGCAACGCGGTTCGCCGACGCGGGCGTACAGCAGTCGCAGATAGTCGTGGATTTCAGTAATGGTGCCTACCGTCGAACGCGGGTTGTGGGAGGTCGATTTCTGTTCGATAGAAATCGCCGGCGACAGCCCTTCGATATGATCGACGTCCGGTTTCTCCATCAGCGACAGGAACTGTCGCGCATAGGCGGAGAGCGATTCGACGTAGCGACGCTGGCCTTCGGCGTACAGGGTGTCGAAAGCGAGTGAGGATTTGCCAGACCCAGAAAGCCCGGTGACGACAATGAGTTTGTCGCGCGGGATGACGAGGTTGATGTTTTTGAGATTATGGGTGCGGGCGCCCCGAACTTCGATCTTATCCATTCACCTTTCCCGGTAGGTAGATACACGGATTGCCTGGTTTGTTTGAAGGACAAACGGCAGAAACGGCTAATTATGACACAACTTAACCTGTCTGGATATACAGTATTGGAATGGCGCTGCAGTAAGAGGGTGAAAAATTGCATAGCGGCGGGATGTTTTCTGGAATTGGCTTCGCAGCTATCAAATTGCCCCTTTGTGGTGTTAGAATTCCCGGTTTACACTTATACAAAACGTATTATTCAGGAGATTCGATCATGGCCAGCAGAGGCGTAAACAAGGTGATTCTCGTCGGTAATCTGGGGCAGGACCCGGAAGTACGCTACATGCCAAGTGGCGGCGCTGTCGCCAACTTCACGCTGGCAACTTCCGAATCCTGGCGCGATAAGCAAACCGGCGAAATGAAAGAGCAGACTGAATGGCACCGCGTTGTGTTGTTCGGCAAACTAGCGGAAGTCGCTGGCGAATACCTGCGTAAAGGTTCTCAGGTTTATATCGAAGGCCAGCTGCGCACCCGTAAATGGACCGATCAGTCCGGTCAGGACAAGTACACCACTGAAATCGTGGTAAACGTCGGCGGCACCATGCAGATGCTGGGCGGCCGTCAGGGCGGCGGCGCACCGGCAGGCGGCGGCCAGCAGCAGGGCGGTTGGGGTCAGCCTCAGCAGCCGCAGGGCGGCAACCAGTTCAGCGGCGGCGCGCAGTCTCGTCCGCAGCAGCAGGCCCCGGCAGCGCCATCTAACGAACCGCCGATGGACTTCGACGACGATATTCCGTTCTAAGTGCGCAGTTTTTCTTTCTAAATCAAATGATTAACTCAATATTCTGAGTTAATCATGGGTTGTTGGAAAGCCTATTGCAAGCCTGACTTATCCTTACCCAGTAATGGGTTTGAACCTCGAAAGAGGGAGGGGAGTGTAGCATGTCAGGAAAAGGCTGGTTGCGGGGAAATAACCTACTTTGCGCCAGCCATTGCAAGTCCTATATGGTTAACCGCTCACATGTTTCACCCATGGTGAGTATACCGATTGATAAACTATCCAGGATTTCGGGTTCGCTTTCAGCCAGTTTCGTGTTTTCTCACTCTTGTGAATAATAAAGTTATCCAAGATAAGCGTTATCGTTTTTGCCCGGCGATACGTCGCTTTCAGATGTTCCCACAGGCTGATAATTAATACTACTGCCGCTCACGTAGCTGACCTTTCCTGAACTGCTGTGCAACGCCCCTGCCAGATAATCTTATTCAAGAAAATGAATACGGGAATTGCAGCATTGGATAAAGGACTCAGTATGTTGAGTGGCCAAGTTTCAAAACAGGAGGATTATTAGTTAATTGCCGACTTAGCCTAAATAAAACGGCTACACAATATTTCTAAGCCTGGAGGTATTTAACGAATTCGAATCAATGTTTTCGGGAAGAGATAATAATGCAGCAAAGATATGCGACTTCTATCTACAGATAACCACTAATACCATTTGTTGTATTTTATATAGACAATAGAAACAATGACTATCCACAGGGCGCTCAGTATTGCCGCGTAATTTGGGATAAAACGCACAAAAATATAAATCCCCGCGACAATAAGAACGGCAGGTATCAGGTAGAAAAATGACTGAATAAGCCACAGGAACGCACGCTTCATTTTCTCAAGATCTCATATAAAGCATCACCGATTTTTTCTTCGTTATTATCTCCAGAATTTATTTGATAAATTATCTCCGACATTTGCGGCTCAATAAGAAAATAAAGCATTTCAATATTTTCTTTATACAGTGCTTGATAGTAAGCAGGATCCTGAAACTTGAGACTGTTAGCTGCGGATGCGGCTATCTGTGCTTTAGCATAGAGCGTTGTTCCGTTCACAAACCATGCCGAAAAGGAATTAACGAGTTTGATATGGGTCTGTTTAAAATCCCTGCTGCTAATGACTAAATTAGCAATGGTAAGTGACAGCGCTAACTTGCTGGCTTTAACTGATGAATGTTCTGCTGCTTTGCCTAACAATTTTTGAATGTGGGCTACGAGGCTATTGCTTTTTTGCTCGCCGAGCCTGGTAAGAGTTTTCCGAAAATATATTTCAACCATGTCCAGAGTGACATCGCCTCTGTCATAAATTTCACCTAAGGCCATAACCAATCGTTTGTCCTCTCGCCATGTGTCACGGCAGGAACTGCGATAGTATTCGTCTGGCATAAGGCATGCGCTATAATTGACTAGCCGCTCTGCGCCTGGTTTCACCTTTTCGATTGTAGACATATGGTTGGCGTGCATGTTTCTTAATGACTTTGTTAATGTAATAGCTAATTGCTTGTTTGATTACATTTTCAATTGCAAATAGGTTTGTGCCATTTTATATAGCCTTGCTGTATCATTATCATTCAATAATTTATCATGGTTGCCAGAGAGGGCAAGAAGGAAGATGAGAAAAACAAAAAACTGCTGATTTATGTTCCAATTGTTATTATTTTCTTTCTCATTATACCGGAGATCATTTTACGTACATTGTCATCGGATCAGCTCGGGCGGGTTAGTGATTTCACTAGTCTGGGGGGCTGCTTAATCCCCTCCTTTCCCTGCTCATTTTTCTTGGACTTTTTTCCATCATTTTAGCTGTAATCACCGTGTCTGTAGTGGGTAAGATCTTCCGTTGGCTTTGTTGAATAGATCAGTTTTTGGGTAAGCATCCCCGTAGCGGTCGGGTTTTCTGGCAATATGCACGCTTTCTGGCATACCGACCTTTGTTATTTTGTTCAATGCACGCACTATGACCAGAGCCTCAGCTACCTGAGCATCGTAATCGCGCAGCGCAGGGAAAAGTCCATTAGGGCAAAAATGGAATCGATAAATCCCTGTACAGTCCGCAGAATCAGCCGGAATACACGTTTAATCACCAGAACAGTGGTGATGGCGAGATCAGAATAGCGCTGAGGTCGCCCCGTGATGACGGTGTTGCAGCTTCGTACCATGCCTTAACCACTTCATCGTCCAGCCAGAAGGTGATGGAGATACGGTTGGGGGAGGGCAATCATTCCATTAACGCCAGTTGCAGTTCAAAAATATAAAGTTTTCTCCATATAGCAGCATTAAAACCATTGAAAAATATTACAAAAGACAATTAAAAATAAATTAAAATAATGATTTAGATGTATTTTTATATTAAAGTTTAATTCACAGGTAATCAGAACCCTTTTAAGGTTTTCCTTATTACCTACTGCCTATGCAGTAAACCAACAAAAAGCCCCGAGTGTTCGGGGCTTTTTCGTTTTAGGCTCTCAGGTTGCCGGGGCCGAAGTTTCAGGAGCGGTTGACGGAACTGTGTCTGGCTGCGGCTTACCCGTTCCAGGCTCGGGTAGCGGCGCGGCGGTAGCTTTTTGTTTACGGGCGATATCATCCATAATCAGCCGATAGGCAATGTAGTATTTATAGATATTGCTGACGTAGGTCACCGTCTCAGCGCCGATCTTCTCTGCTGCGAGATTCTCGACGTTGCCAAACCAGATATTTGGGTCAAAACCGCGTTTTTGGGTTTCCGTACGTAGACGCGCGATGCGTGCCGGGCCGGCATTGTAAGAAGCAAACGAAAACAGCGCCTTATCAAGCGGCGTCATCGGTTGGTCACCATAGTAATGATCGATCATCCAGCGCATATACTTAACGCCGGCATGAATGTTGGGGTCGATTTTTTTGATATCACCAACCTTCAATTCCTTGCCGGTCGCGGGCATGACCTGCATCACGCCGATTGCGCCGACGTGGCTGCGTACCGATTGATTGAGCCGCGATTCCTGATATCCCTGGGCGGCCATCAGCAGCCAGTCGACATCATAGCGTTCGCCATATTTTCTAAAAATTTCCACCATCTGCAAAAACTTAGCGCGCTCTCTGTTGGCTGCGGCGTTTTTAACGTAGGTCGCGCTTTTCAGGTAGCGCAGCAGAATCATGTTTCCCAGGGTGCTGCCTTGACGATTATTTTTCACGAAATTATTCAGTACCGCGAGAAGCTGTGGGTTATCTTTGCGGACCGCCCAGGCGATGCTACCGCCATCCCGTAATACAATGTCGTCATGCACCTGAATTTTTGGAAACACCTGTTTCCAGAAAAGCGCCTTATGGCGATCCACTACGATCAGGGGAATCAGGCCGGCATTGAGCATTTCGAGAAGATCCTCATCTTCGAGCGCCTCTGGCGCTTCCTGCAGAATAACCGGCGGCAGCGACGCTTTAGCGAAGCGGGCGTTAAGCGTCTGCAAACTTTCGTAATAGCTGGAGGAGCGGCGGACAAACACGGTTTTACCGGAAAGCTGCTCCAGGTTTTTCACGTCGGGCGATGATGGCCCCGATACCAACAGTTCTTTGACATCGCTATAGAGCGGGGTGGTAAAGGCGACCTGCTCCTGACGCGACGAGGTAATCGTGAGATTGGCGGCGGCGATATCCCCCTTGCCTTCATTTAGCGCTTTGAACAGGTTATCCCGAGTGACCGGGATGAAAACGATCCGCACTTTGAGGTGTTTCTGCTTCAGCTTCTTCTCTTTTGCGAGTTGATTATTGAGATCTTTTTCTAAAGCGATGAAAAGATCGTGGGTAGCGCCGCGTTGGGTACCTTTGTCGATAAAAAAGAATGTCTTGCTGTAAGTCGTTAGCACTCGGATCGCCCGTCGGTTGATCATGTCGGGAAGATCGCCTTTTTGCGGCTGCATGATGTGATCCATATTGATAGCCAGTTCAGCTTTATCATTTTGCAACGGCGGCGGTTTTTCCGTCGAAGATACCGGGGCTGAGACGGCAAACAGTAAGGCGAGAAGGCAGGCGGAAAGCGTCGCCAGGCGACGCTGAAAACCGAAGATGTTCATGATGCGACACTCTGCAGGGAGATGGTTATATTTTAGACAATTCATACGCTCTCCCGCGTCTTTTTCTGCTTACCTCCATTGCGTCGGTACGGCGGAAGAGGTATTACCGTTTCCGCTATAATACAAAAGAAGGAGGTACGGCCCTCCCTGTAGAATATTTTTTATTTGTGATCGCTAATCACTTATTTAACCTGATGGACTATCAAAATGATATTTTTGTCTGTTATTTAAAATCTATTGTAAGGTTATTTATAGCCTCTGCATGGTTATGTTTTTTTAGTATTAATACAAAATTCGTATAAAGCCCGGATTAGCTTACTTCATGAGAGGTATGACCGATGTGTACCAGCCTCGTTCTATATCACACTATTAATAAGCTACCTTGCAGATAACGACCAGGAGTGCTATCACTAAATTCCCCGTCACAGATTTTACTTACAAGGATGGAAGATGAAATGGACTATTCTTAACACCCTTATCTGCCCGCATACCGGCGTTGCGTTCTCGTCAATATCGGGGCTGCGGTTTCTGAAGTTTATTATCTGGTATGAAGCCGATCTTTTATTGCTTCCCGGTGAAACAATGAAACTTTTTTCCTCTAAAGTTTTAATTAATGATCAATATCATTCATTAAAAATTTATAACATTACGCGTTATGACGATAAACAGTGGGAAACGTTAAGAGAGCGGCCAATCTGCCCGTACAATTTTGAAGCCGCGGAACCAGAATCTTGTCTTTATCAATCATATTGTGCAGTTAAGCGCTGCCCAAACGAGCGTCTACGGCCGCAGTTATGCGAACAATATTAGCCGGGGGCACGGGGAAGGCCCTCACTGTTGCTGAAAATAAAAAAGCTTCCCGTAGGAAGCTTTTTTATCAGGTCATCATCATTGGCCATTCTGGTGGCGTCTGACTCATGACTTCAACCATGACGTCTTTAATGTTGCCCCAGATTTTGGCGACATCCACCATGGTGATGCCTAACAAGCCAGTAGCAAACCAACAGGCGGCAGCGAGGCCCAGACAGCTACAAATAATCGCTAAACCGGCATAGTCGCTTTTACGTAATTGAATATTCAGCGAGCTGGCCAGGAACATCAATACTGCGCTCACCAGGGGCCAGCGCAAAAGAACGACACTGGTAGTAATGGAAGCCATTAACTTATCCTATCTCTCAATGAAAGTCGGGGGCCTTAGACAACCTGGCGCGATTATCAATTAATGAGACGCTCTGGCTATCTGGGGGCACTTCAGGGAGTGATGAAACGAAAGTTTTGTTTCATCAACTTGTGTGAACTATATCACATTTGCTGATTTATTCGCCAGACAAAAAATGACCTTTTTTGACACTTTAAAACCACAAAATAAATGTGGTTAATGTCGGGGGAATGTACGCCAGCTTGTCTGGCGTCTGTTTTTCGACGCTGCTAAGGGCTGGGCGTAGACTGCCGATAATTGTTCTACGGGTTTTGTTACTTATTACGAGTAATTGTACGGAGAAACCGAATTAGTAAGTGGCTAGTGTCTTAATTATTACGAGAATGTTTCTCGATCCATCTATAAGTAAGTATGATTCATCATTATTAGGTGTGAGGTTTTTACATAAACGTGTTCGTTGCTGAAATTCGCTGTTTTTTATAACAGTCGGTAATGCCTGGTTTTTGCCCTTATACCGTGATTGAGGCGTATCGCATGGATAAAAAGCGGAAATGAGTCGTAGCGCGCCGCATAAGGCGTTCAAAATATTCTTCATCATACTGGTGGTTGTGCTGCCGGTGGTGTTGGCGTTGTGGTTCGCGCAAATTAGAGCCCGGGAAGAAATCTCCGATAGATTGCAGTCGTTTTCGCAGCTGGCGTTGCAAAAAACGGAAATGGTCATTCATGAATCCGAGCAGGCGCGCGAAAAGGCCATGCAGTTTACAGGGGAATTGTGTTCCCCGCAGCATCAGCATTACATGTTGAATATTGTCCGCGGATTGCTGTATGTCGATGACTTGATTTACGCGAACGGTAACAAATTCATCTGTTCTACTGCAGTTCATCTCGAAGAGGGGTGGAGAATAGCCGCGGCGAATTACACCCGCCAGCCCGACGTCTCTATTTACTACTACCGCGATACGCCGTTTTATCCGGGCTATGATATGAATTATATGCAGCGCGGCCATTATGCCGTGGTGGTTAATCCTCTCTCTTATAGCTCGGTTATTTCCAGTGATAGAGACTTAGCCTACGGCGTCTTCGATACCAAAACGAACATGTTTTTCTCGGTGAGTAAAAACGTTGATGCCAGGGAACTACACCGCCTTATCCGCCACGAAGACGCTTTTTTTAATCAGGATGGCCGGGTTTATACCGTCGCTCATTCCTCGATTCGGCCGATTGCGGTCATCATGTCCACCTCGCGCGCCAGTTATTATGCCAGCCTGTACGATCAGGTCACCTTGACCCTGCCGTTAGGGATCATCTGCAGCATATTGATTCTGATGGTATGGTCGCGCAGCCGTCAGCAGTATCATTCACCGCGTAATAAGCTCTTGCGGGCGTTAAGCCACCGCCAGCTATGTCTGCATTATCAACCCATTATCGACATTAAGAATAATCGCTGCGTCGGCGCCGAGGCGCTGCTACGCTGGCCGGGATTTGATGGTCCGGTCATGAGTCCGGCGGAGTTTATTCCATTGGCGGAAAACTCAGGCATGATTGCTCAGGTCACAGATTACGTAGTTGACGAGTTGTTCAACGATCTTGGCGAATATTTGTCCCGACACCCGCAGCTCTATATCGCGATTAATCTTTCGGCCTCGGATTTCCACTCCGCGAGGTTGATTGCACAGATCACTGAGAAAGCGCGCAGCTATGCAGTTTGCGTGAAGCAAATCAAAATTGAAGTCACCGAAAGGGGGTTTATCGATGTGCCGAAAACCACGCCGGTGATCCAGGCTTTCCGCGAAGCGGGCTATGAGATAGCTATTGATGATTTCGGTACCGGTTATTCCAACCTGCACAATCTCTATTCGCTCAACGTCGATATTCTGAAGATTGATAAATCTTTTATCGATACGCTGACGACTAATAGCACCAGCCACCTGATTGCCGAGCATATCATCGACATGGCGCGTAGCCTGCGTTTAAAAACCATCGCTGAAGGGGTAGAAACGCTGGATCAGGTGGATTGGTTGCTTAAGCGCGGCGTGCAGTTTTGTCAGGGTTGGCATTTTGCCAGGGCAATGCCGCCACAGGAGTTTATCCAGTGGCTGGCGAAATCCCCGATCTTACTGCGTCCGCCGCACGACGGTCGTCAGGCGGAAATCTGATGACGGTAGTCGCTGGGAGTGCGATCGAACTCCCGGCGGAACACCCGTGAGAACGTCTGTTGCGAGACGTATCCCAAATCCATCGCAATATCAAAAATAGGGCGTTGCGTGGTCCTTAGCGCCTCAGCGGCGAGCAGTAGCCGGCGCTGGCGAATGTAATCACCCAGCGTTTGGTGGGTGACGGTACGGAACATCCGCTGTAGATACCATTTCGAGTATCCCGATTTTTTAGCGACTACATCAATGTTAAGTGGTTGATCGATATGTTCATCAATCCATTCAATAAGCGTTTGGATAATATCCTGATGGGACATAAAGCGGCCTCTCTCAATTCTCGATTCGTCGTTTTGTCTGCTGGCGAGTATAATTCCTCAAGTTAACTTGAGGTAAAGCGCTTTTATGGAAAAGAAACCAACCCGTATCAAAATGCTGCTCTCCCCTGGGGAAGTGGCGAAACGAACCGGCGTCGCCGTCTCGGCGCTGCACTTTTATGAAAGCAAAGGGCTTATCCGCAGCCAGCGCAACGCGGGCAATCAGCGGCGATATCGCCGCGATGTGCTGCGTGCGGTCGCTATCATCAAGATTGCGCAACGTATTGGTATTCCGCTGGCGACCATCGGCGAGGCATTCGGCGTCCTGCCGGAAGGGCATAATCTGAGCGCCAAAGAGTGGAAACAGCTGTCGTCGCAATGGCGGGAGGAGCTGGATCGGCGTATTCACACCCTGACCGCATTGCGCGACCAGCTCGACGGCTGCATCGGTTGCGGCTGTTTATCGCGCCGCGATTGTCCGTTACGCAACCCTGGAGATAAGTTGGGTGAAGAGGGGACCGGCGCACGCCTGCTGGAAGAGGATTAATGGTGATACCTGCAAAAAACTAAAGCGCCACAACAGGGCGCTTTAGTTGTTTTCCGGTCTTTGTCTTTCGCATTATCCCGCTGGCTCACGGGAGGGTTTCCCCCGACGTCGACTCCCCTCAGGTATTGCGCAATGTGTTGAAGGAGGTTCCGGATTGCGTCGACAATATAATTGTGGCACAGCCTGCTGATTTTGCCTGTTGACGTTGCCGAAATTTTTCCGTCATTGGCCGCCTGTTTCTATAGTTAATTTGAACGAACAACAGGAGAGCGCCATGTTGACGGTCCATCACCTCAACCAATCCCGCTCGCAGCGCGTGCTGTGGGCGTTGGAAGAACTGCAATTGTCCTATCAGGTAGTCTGCTACCAGCGTGAAAAAAACATGCAGGCGCCAGCGGAACTGAAAAAAATTCACCCGTTGGGTAAATCGCCGGTGCTTGAGGATCAGGGCGTGGTGCTGGCGGAGTCCGGCGCGATTCTGGAATATCTGCAGGAGACCTACGATAGCGCCCAGCAGCTCAGACCGCTGGGGCGGGAAGAGAAACTGCAATATCGCTTCTGGCTCCATTATGCCGAGGGATCGTTAATGCCTTTGTTGTTGATGAAGCTTATCTTCGCCAGCCTCGGCAAGCCGCCGGTGCCGCTTGGCATGCGCACGCTGGGCGGGGCGTTGGGCAAAGGGGTGCAAAAAGCGTGGCTGGACAAACAGCTGGCGACCCACGCGGCGTATATAGAACAGCATCTGGCCCGTCAGCCGTGGTTTGCCGGCAGTGCGTTGAGTATGGCGGATATCCAGATGAGCTTCCCGGTGATGGCGTTACTGGCGCGCGGCGGTGTTGGAGACTTGCCGCATACACGGCGCTGGCAGCAGCAGGTTGAGTCACGTCCGGCATGGATTAGCGCTATTGAGCGCGGCGGGCCGTTTACCCTACCTGGCGGTTAATGCGCCTGAAAGCGGATTAAAACATATAAAAATGTTAATGCTTTGCGCATTGACGATAACGTTTGCGCATCGTTTGTCTATTTCCTGAGCTTTGGCGGCGAAATTTGGCAAAATACGACAAACTTCAGTTGAAAAGGGCCGTCTAAAGACAGGATAATCGTTTGCCTTTTTACTTTGCTCGTTTTTTCCCCTGCCTACAGGGGGAGCAAAGACATTCCATATACCGCATTGTATGCGCGGAGTTAAACGTTTGCTTTTTCTCAGCCTCCCTCCTGGCGCCGGGAAACAGCACAAGGAGATGGCGTTTAACTGGCAGTGGACGGTCCATCACGCATACACGCGAACGATCAAAATTTTCAGGGGAAGTTTTCTATGTCTACGCCTTCAGCGCGTACCGGCGGTTCTTTAGACGCCTGGTTTAAAATTTCAGCTCGCGGCAGTTCCGTACGTCAGGAAATCGTTGCCGGGTTAACGACCTTCCTGGCGATGGTGTACTCGGTCATTGTGGTGCCGGGAATGCTGGGGAAAGCGGGTTTTCCGCCGGCAGCGGTGTTCGTGTCGACCTGCCTGGTGGCGGGCGTCGGTTCATTAGTCATGGGCCTGTGGGCCAACCTGCCGCTGGCTATCGGCTGCGCGATTTCGCTGACCGCGTTTACCGCTTTTAGCCTGGTGCTGGGGCAGCACATCAGCATTCCAGTAGCATTAGGCGCCGTTTTCCTGATGGGGGTGTTGTTCACCATTATCTCCGCTACCGGTATTCGTAGCTGGATCCTGCGCAACCTGCCGCAGGGTGTGGCGCACGGCACCGGCATCGGTATCGGCCTGTTCCTGCTGCTGATTGCCGCCAACGGCGTCGGCCTGGTGATTAAAAACCCGCTGGACGGCCTGCCGGTTGCGCTGGGCAACTTCGACAGTTTCCCGGTGATGATGTCGCTGATTGGCCTGGCGGTCATTATCGGTCTGGAAAAACTGAAAGTGCCGGGCGGCATTCTGCTGACCATCATTGGTATTTCCATTATCGGCCTGATTTTCGATCCGAACGTCCACTTCTCCGGGATTTTCGCCATGCCGTCGCTGAGCGATGACAAAGGCAATTCGCTTATTGGCAGCCTTGATATCATCGGCGCGCTGAACCCGGTGGTCTTACCAAGCGTACTGGCGCTGGTCATGACTGCAGTATTCGATGCTACCGGCACCATTCGCGCGGTTGCCGGCCAGGCTAATCTGCTGGATAAAGACGGGCAGATCATCAACGGCGGTAAAGCGCTGACTACCGACTCCCTGAGCAGCGTGTTCTCCGGCGTGGTGGGCGCGGCTCCTGCGGCGGTGTATATCGAATCGGCGGCCGGTACGGCGGCGGGCGGTAAAACCGGCCTGACGGCCGTCACCGTTGGCGTGCTGTTCCTGCTGATCCTGTTCCTTTCTCCGCTCTCCTATCTGGTGCCGGCCTACGCGACCGCGCCAGCGCTGATGTACGTTGGCCTGCTGATGCTGAGCAACGTGGCGAAAATCGACTTCAATGACTTCGTTGATGCGATGGCGGGGCTGATTACCGCGGTGTTCATCGTGCTGACCTGCAACATCGTGACCGGCATCATGATCGGTTTCGCATCGCTGGTGATTGGCCGCGTGGTATCCGGCGAGTGGCGTAAACTCAATGCGGGCACCGTGATCATCGCGGCGGCGCTGGTTATCTTCTATGCCGGCGGCTGGGCGATTTAACTTTTCCTGCTAACGACGGGCGGCTTTGGCCGCCCGTTTAATTTTTAAGCCACATCCTGTTTCCTTTTGCGTTAATCTGAGTAGCGTATCATTTCGAGACATGACGCCTCAGATGTAAAAAAAGAAAACGCAGCAAACAGGGAACACATGGAAATATTCTTCACCATACTCATTATGACCCTTGTGGTCTCACTCTCCGGGGTGGTTACACGCGTACTGCCCTTTCAGGTTCCACTACCGTTAATGCAAATCGCCATCGGCGCGCTGTTAGCCTGGCCGACCTTTGGTTTGCACGTCGAGTTCGACCCTGAACTCTTCCTCGTTCTGTTTATTCCGCCGCTGCTATTTGCCGATGGCTGGAAAACGCCGACCCGCGAATTTATCGAGCACGGGCGGGAAATCTTCGGCCTGGCGCTGGCGCTGGTGGTGGTTACCGTGGTTGGTATCGGCTTCCTGATTTACTGGATTGTGCCGGGGATCCCGCTGGTTCCGGCGTTCGCCCTGGCGGCGGTGCTGTCGCCGACCGATGCCGTGGCGCTGTCCGGTATTGTTGGCGAAGGGCGGATACCGAAGAAAATCATGGGCATCCTGCAGGGCGAAGCGCTGATGAACGACGCCTCTGGCCTGGTGTCGTTAAAATTTGCCGTTGCCGTGGCGATGGGGACGATGGTGTTCACCATTGGCGGCGCAACCGTTGAGTTCCTGAAGGTGGCGATTGGCGGCATCCTGGCCGGTTTTGTGGTCAGCTGGTTGTATGGCCGCTCAATGCGTTTCCTCAGCCGCTGGGGCGGCGATGAACCGGCAACGCAAATTGTGCTGCTGTTCCTGCTGCCGTTCGCTTCCTACCTGATTGCCGAACATATCGGTTTCTCCGGAATCCTGGCGGCGGTGGCCGCGGGTATGACCATCACCCGTTCCGGGGTGATGCGTACCGCGCCGCTGGCTATGCGCCTGCGCGCCAACAGTACCTGGGCCATGCTGGAGTTCGTGTTTAACGGCATGGTGTTCCTGCTGTTGGGCCTGCAGCTGCCGGATATCCTGTCGAGCTCGCTGGTGGCGGCGGAAGCCGATCCGAACGTTGAAACCTGGATGCTGTTCACCGATATCGTGCTGATTTACGCCGCGCTGATGCTGGTGCGTTTCGGCTGGCTGTGGACGATGCGTAAGCTTAGCCAGCGCTTCCTGAAGAAGAAACCGATGGAGTTTGGCTCCTGGACCACCCGCGAGCTGCTGATCTCCTCCGTCGCCGGGGTGCGCGGGGCGATTACCCTCGCCGGTGTGCTATCGATTCCGCTACTGCTGCCGGACGGCAACGTCTTCCCGGCGCGTTACGAGCTTATTTTCCTTGCCGCCGGGGTGATTCTTTTCTCCCTGTTTGTCGGGGTGATCGCGTTGCCGATTCTGCTGCGGCGTATTGAGTCCACCGACCACGTACAGCAGCGCAAAGAAGAGCGTCTGGCGCGCGCCGCGACGGCGGATGTGGCGATTGTCGCGATTCAGAAAATGGAAGAACGCCTGGCGGCGGATACCAAAGAGAATATCGACAACCAGCTGCTGACCGAGGTGAGTTCGCGTGTCATCGGTAATTTGCGTCGCCGCGTAGATGGGCGTAACGATGTCGAAACCTCGATGCTGGAAGAGAGCCTTGAGCGCCGTTTCCGTCTGGCGGCGCTGCGTTCGGAACGTGGTGAGCTGTACCACCTGCGCGCGACGCGGCAAATCAGCAACGAGACGTTGCAGAAACTGCTGCACGATCTCGACCTGTTAGAAGCGCTGTTAATCGAAGATCAGTAACCTTCGCCCCGGTAAGCGCGACGCTTATCGGGGCTACTCGCGGTGCCGTTTTTTGTCGGGTAGCGGCTAACGCCTTACCCGACCTTCGGTCCTACGGTCCGTGCGGCCTGCCTTTAATTTATTCACTATGCTGGCTGAAACTGCCGGTACCAATGGCCTCAAAATCCCCCGATGGCGCTGCCGCTTACCGGGGCTACAGTGCTGTGCGATTTGGTAGCCCGGAGAAGGCGCAATGCGCCGCCTCCGGGAAAAATCCTTAAAAAGTTGCCAACCGATAACAGTATCGACAGTCTATATGTAGCCCCGGTAAGCGTTAGCGCGACCGGGGAGTTACTCCAGCCAAAACGACTTACTGCACTCCAGCCACGCCTGGGCGCTGCGCGACATATACACTCCTTCCCGCCAGATCATCCCTAATTCCCAACGTAATTCGCTCTCCAGCGGGATCCAGTAAAAATCCTCGGCATCCAGCCGCTGGCAAATCGGCTCCGGCAAAATCGCCACGCCAATGCCTGCCTGCACCATCGCCGCCAGAAAATCCCACTGGCCGCTGCGCACGGCGATACGCGGCTTCACGTCATGCTCAGCAAACAGGCGCATCAGTTGCTGGCTGAGGGCGAAATCTTCGTTGTAGATAACCAACGGATGCTGCGCCAGCTTTTGCGGCGAGATCGAGGTGATACCCTGCCACTGCGCCGTCTTCGGTACGAGGACGCAGAGCGGATGGCTAAAGAGCGACAGCGTGGTCAGAGCGCTGGCCTCATCGACCGGTAGCGCGGTCATCGCCAGATCGAGTTCGCCGTTGCTAACCGCCTGCTGCACCGTCAACCCGCCGAACTCGGAAATTTTCAGCTCCACGCCGGGATAACGCAGGCGAAAGCGGCTGATGGGCTCGGCCATCAACATGCCGACCATCGGCGGGATCCCCAGGCGCAGCACGCCTTTATTTAGATGGTTGATGTCGCTGAGCTCGGCTTTTAACTGGCTGAATTCGCCGAGTATCGCCTGCCCGCGTTCGAACACTACCCGGCCGGTATCGGTTAATAACAGCTTACGGCCATCACGGATAAGCAGGGTGCAATTGAGCTCGTCTTCCAGATTTTTGAGCATCTTGCTGATGGTGGGCTGCGTGACGAAGAGCTTCTCCGCCGCGCGGGTAAAGCTTTGCTGGCGGACGACTTCGACAAAATACCGCAACGTACGTATATCCATGATTATTCCCTGAGACTATACCTGTGATGATTTTAATTCATTTCTGTCCGCAAGGGCGGCTCTCTATACTGCACCCCTGACTTATTTTTAGGGAATTCCGCTCATGGCCTTCGCGCCAGCACGTGTTGCGCCTTTCGTGATGCAACGTCTTCAGGTACCGGTTCAGGTACTGCTCTATGCCGGGTTGTTTGTCTGCGCTGAATATCTGGTTAATTGGCTACATCTCCCGCTTCCTGCCAATCTTGTCGGCATGTTGATGCTGCTGATGCTTATTGTCTGCCGGGTGATACCGCTAAACTGGGTGCGTGCAGGCGCGCGCTGGCTACTGGCGGAGATGCTGCTGTTTTTCGTCCCGGCGGTGGTTGCCGTCGTTAACTATGCGCAACTGCTGATGATAGACGGCTGGCGCATCTTCCTCGTCATCGGGCTAAGCACCACCATGGTACTGGGCGCCACGGCCTGGGTAGTGGATAAGGTCTATCGCTACGAAGTGAGCAGGTTGAAAGATGAGTGATTTTACCCTGAGCGTGTTGTGCCTGGCGGTCACCCTCGGGCTCTATTTCGCCAATAAACGCCTCTATCGCCGCTTCCACAAACTGCCGTTGATGCCGCTGGTGCTCACACCGGTACTGTTGGTGCTGATCCTCGTCTTTGGTCATATTTCCTACCAGAGCTATATGGGCGAGTCGCACTGGCTATTGTGGTTATTGGGGCCGGCCACCATCGCCTTCGCCGTACCGGTCTATGACAACATGGCGATTATTAAGCGTCACTGGATGTCGTTGACCGCCGGTGTCGTGACGGCTTCGGTGGTGGCGGTGACCACTTCCGTCTGGCTCGCGCGTCTGTTCACCCTGTCTGATGAAATTCAGCGTAGCCTGGCGGTACGCTCGGTGACCACGCCGTTTGCGCTGGCGGCAGCAAAACCGCTCGGCGGCCAGCCGGATCTGGTGGCGTTGTTTGTGGTGGTTACCGGAGTCTTTGGCATGGCGATTGGCGACGTGCTGTTCTTACGCCTGTCGATCAGCGCCGGAATGGCGAAAGGGGCAGGGTTCGGCGCGGCGTCGCACGGCGCCGGTACTGCCCGCTCCTACGAACTGGGCCAGCAGGAGGGTGTGGTCGCCAGCCTGGTAATGATGCTCTCCGGCGTGGTAATGGTTCTGGCGGCGCCGCTAGTACGCTGGGCAATATTTTAATATTCAGCAGTTTTACCTCAAAGTGCAGCAGGTAAGGCTGCTGATATTAGAATGATTTAAGAAACTACGTATATATAAGACGTTTGGCTTAATTGATATTTAAAGTGTTTAGGCTTTATTCCGAATCCATCAAAATACATTAACTTTCTTTATGGCTGAAGGTGTATCTAATTGGTTGATGTTTATGGTTTTATATTGTGTGATGACAGATGATGAATCTCAGCTAATAAGTGATGTTAGCTCTTCTTATTGAAAAATATTTTCTGCACGATATTCTTTTTACGTGGGCTATTATTATTGAATGGATTCAATGAGTGACCACGTGATCAAATAAATTGCTCTTATCATTATTGGCATAGCAAATTTGTAATGCGAATATTGAATTCCATTCTCTAATAAACCTGCATGAAGCAATTGACGGATTGATTGTCATTTACAATGGATATGGGAATTCATATGAAAATTAGTAAGAAATATGCGTTAAGCGCGCTGGCAATTTCTGCCTCCTGCATGCTGTCGACTTTTACACAAGCTGCATCGAATACTATCACTTTCAACGGTACCGTTTCTGATACCACCTGTACCGCAACAATTGATGGTGGAGTGACATCTATCGAAATGGGTACCACTTCAGTGGCGGACTTGAAAGCGAATACCTTTGGTGCGGCGAAGAATTTTTCATTTTCACTCGCTAACTGTCCTGCTACTGAAGAAGGGGGCAACGCTGTCGCCCGCATCACCTTCGGTGGCGAGGCAGATGCTGCGAACAGTGATTACTTCAAAAACCAGGCCACGAGTTCTGCTGCTTCCGGCGTTGCGGTCGCCATTTTTGATAACGAGGGTAATCTGCTGAAAAATAACGAAGAAGGTGCCGATGTCGATATTTCATCCGGGGCAGCGACTATTCCCTTTACTGTGAAAATGGTCAAGTCAGGCGCTTCTGATCCTACGAAAGGTACGGTAAATACGACAGTGACCTATAACGTGACTTACTATTAATTTATTTTATACGGAGAAAGGGGAGCTGGGTGTAGATTCCCCTTTATTAGGGATATATGAGAAATTGTTTATTCTTTATTAGCTTATTGCTAACTTTTTCGAATGCACAAGCGAGCGTGGTGGTGGGCGCGACTCGTGTGATATTTGATGGCGCCAAAGAGAGTACGGTGGTTGGTGTTGATAATAAAGATAATACTACTAATATTGTTCAGTCCTGGCTTTCTGTCGTTGATACGTCATCGCCAGTAAAAGACGCTTTTATTATTACACCACCGCTATTTCGATTAAATTCGGGAGAGAAAGGATTTGTCCGGATCGTGCGCTCAGGGAAACCATTGCCAACAGATCGCGAGTCTATGCTCTGGTTAAATGTTAAAGGCATACCCGCGATGGACAATGTGCCAGATAAAAATACGGTGCAGTTTGCCATTAACTCTAAAATTAAACTTATTTATCGTCCAAAAGAACTACAGGGCCAAATACCAGAAAACTATGCGGATAAATTACAATGGCGCCGCGATAGCAATTTTTATAGTGTTATAAATTATTCACCATTGTATATGAACTTCTCACAAATAAAGATTAGTGGTCAGAATATATCTGGAATATGGTTCGTTGCACCATTTTCTACGTTAAAAATACCGGCAAAAGCTGTTTTATCCTCTGCGGGAAGTAAAGAAATCACATGGAGCGTGATTAATGATTATGGCATGGCAGGGAAAAAATATTCCGCAATCATACAGTAGCATTGCTCTGTTTCAGACTCCGGGGTATATCGGAGTAGCATTTCTGCTATACGTTACTACCCTAAGTTCTGGCGCGCAAGCCGGAGAATACTTCAACCCTCATTTACTGGAAGTGACTGAAAGTAGTGCTACCGCTGTGGATTTATCCTGGTTATCTCAGGATACGATTCCTCCCGGCAGTTATAATCTGGATATTTATATTAATGATAAATATATATCTTCCGAGGTTGTTGAATTTAAAAAAAACACGGATAACCAGCAGATAAAGGTTCAACCCTGCATTGGCGTTGAGCTGTTAAGATCATGGTCGATTAATACCGAGCGTTATCCGCAGTTAGCGGATATGGCAACGCATTGTGCCCGTCTGTCTGTTATTCCTGGTCTTGAATACTCCGTATCGTTATCGCAGCAGCGCCTCACACTTTCCGTGCCGCAGGCGGCGTTGCTTAATCGCCCTGGAGACTATGTTCCGGAAGAACAGTGGCAGCAAGGAATAAACGCGGGTTTGCTTAACTACAGTTTGTCGGGGCAATGGAATACACCGCGGCACGGCGGTAGCGCCACCGAAAGTCAGTTTGCGAGTTTGCAGCCTGGCATAAATCTGGGGCCGTGGCGTCTTCGCAACTATAGCACGTTTGATCATGGCGATGACGGCAGCCACTGGCAATCGGTGTATAGCTATCTTGCTCGCGATATTCATACCTTGAGAAGCCAATTCGTTCTGGGTAATACGTATACCTCATCAGGTATATATGACAGTATGAATTTTACTGGTCTGCAACTAAGCTCTGATAAGGAAATGCTGCCGGACAGTCTGCATGGTTTCGCGCCAACGATTAAAGGTATCGCGCGTACTACCGCTGAGGTCACCGTTTATCAGAATGGTTACAGTATCTATAAAACAACGGTTGCCCCCGGGGCCTTCGAGATTAAGGATCTTTATTCAACGGGGAGCGCAGGCGATCTCAACGTTAATATTAAAGAGTCCGATGGTAGTGAGCAAAATTTTATCGTGCCTTATGCGTCGCTTGCCATTTTGCAGCGAGAGGGACAGTTGGACTATGCCTTTAGTAGCGGAAAAACGCGCGCGACCAGTTCTGGCGATAAAGAATATAATTTTATCCAGTCGACAGCGGCATACGGCGTTTCAAGCAATATTACGTTATATGCTGGATTGCAACAGGCTGAAGATAAATATACTAATATATTAATGGGTTCTGGTTTTAACTTAGGCAGTATTGGCGCGTTGTCGTTTGACGCTTCTCAGTCATTGGCAGATATTAAACAAAACGAAAACCGTTCTACGTTATCGCAAAAAAAAGGACAATCTTTACGTCTGCGCTTTAGTAAGAGCTTTATACGGACGGGAACTAATTTTTCGGTTGCGGGTTATCGCTATTCTACCGCGGGATATTACTCCTTTCAGGATTTTATCGATAATGCCTCAAATGACCGCGATTGTTGTACCTTAAATGGTCGGAAAAAAGGGCGCTTTGATGCCTCAATATCGCAATCACTATTTGGACACGGTTCTCTGTCGCTGTCTTTAGTCAATGAAACCTACTGGGATAGTTCGCGAATGGAGTCTCTGGGTATTGGCTATAGCGGGTCTGTGGGAAAAGTCTCGTATTTTATTAATTACTCATATAACCGAAACGTGCAAAGTAGCGAAAATAGTACCGAGACTAAACCTGACAGCGATACCCTTGTGTCTTTAACGCTGTCTCTGCCGCTCGGCGAGAGTCTCTCATCTAACTACAGCATGAGTTCTGGCCGTACCAGCGACACTACCCACAGCGTAGGACTGAACGGCATGATGCTGGCGGATCGATCGCTTAACTGGAATATTCAGCAAGGTTATAACGCCAGTAATAAAAGCACTTCCGGAAATATTGGCGTGGATTATCAGAGTTCCAGAGGAGATATTTCCGGCGGTTACGGCTATGACCATTATAGCAACCATTATAACTATTCATTACGCGGTGGCATGATCGCCCACGCCGGTGGACTCACGCTTTCCCGATTCCTCGGCGAGAGTTCCGCCCTGATTGCCACGCCCGGTGTGGGTGATGTGGCGGTACGCGGACAAACCAATGTCACTACCGATTCCACAGGTTACGCAATTGTGCCATATATTCGGCCGTACCATATTAATAACCTGTCATTGGATGAACAGCAGATTGCAGGTGCGGAGATCGATAATGTGGTGAAAAACGTGGTACCGACGCGCAACGCGATAGTAAGAGTGCAATACGATACTTATATTGGAGCGAAAGCGATGGTCACTTTAAAGACGCGGACCGGCGTCGCGCCGTTCGGCGCCATTGTGACTTTAGAAAAACAGCCGCAACGGCGCCAGGATATTCGCAGCAATATTGTTGGTGATGACGGGCAGGTTTATATGACAGGGCTTCAGCAAAAAGGAACCATGCTGGTGAAATGGGGTGAGGGAGACAATGAACAATGCCGCGCAAACTATGATTTGACGGGTAGAGAAAAAAGCCAGGAGATTATTTTTTATCAAACACTGTGTCATTAATTTATGCAATTGCTCAAAGCAATGGGGTTTTATAATGGGTGATGTGAAAAATATTGGCGGTATCTTGATCTGTTTATTAGGTTATTTAATTTGTGGGTTGTTTGTTATTTCGCCACCAGTTTTCGCCTATGAGGATTCAAGTACGCTCAATTTTAATGTTTCCGGAAACATTGAGGAGCCATCCTGTAACGTTGAAATAAAACCCTCTATCACCATTGATCTAGGCACGGTGTCGTATCAAACGCTTACCGGCAAAGCGGGTTCTAGTGGGGAAAGCACGCCGGTTAAGCTTGAGTTTAGTAACTGCTCCGCGGGAATCTCTACGGTCACCTTATCCTTCAGTGGCTCCTATTTTGATGATGCCCATGCTTCAATTTATAAAAACTATCAAACCGGTAGTGATGGGGCCAGCGGTGTCGGAATGCAACTGCTTAGCCAGGCGGATAACCAGCCATTAGGGCCGAACGATCGGTATGTTTATACGTTTGAT
Source organism: Klebsiella sp. JN_Kp122 (assembly GCF_040062085.1). NCBI lineage: Bacteria > Pseudomonadati > Pseudomonadota > Gammaproteobacteria > Enterobacterales > Enterobacteriaceae > Klebsiella > Klebsiella sp. JN_Kp122. The sequence goes on along the minus strand of NZ_JBEAHW010000024.1, from coordinate 8,026 downwards.
GATAGTGCTGGCTCTCATATATTTAACATGATCGCCAGAATGTATTCACCCTACGGAAAAATTAGTGCTGGCATTGTGGGATTTACCGCGACCTTTGATGTCACCTATAAATAACTATTACATGCAGGAGGATGCATGAAAAAATTTATCTGGCTAGCTCTGTTCCTGTTTACTGAGTTTAGCTGGGGGTGTGGCGGGGCAAATTACGGTGATATATCCATGACTAATTTACCTGAGAAGATTTTAGTTAGTGCCGGGAATTACTCAGCCGGAACAGTATTATATGACTCAGGAAAAATAACTCATTCGTCAACCGCTCTAACTAATTGTGAAGGAGATATCTACGCTCTCTTTCAGTGGGCCTCAAATAATGCAGGTAGTTTACTCGGGGATAATATCTATACCACCTCGTTACAAGGCGTTGGATTGAGAGTCAAAGTCTGGCTAAACATTACCGGGGAATATGACGGCGATAGTGGTGATTTCAGTAGTGACTATCAGACGCATTTTATTGGTGATGCTAATTACTATCTTGGTAAACCTTCCGGGCTACTGGATTATTATGCTTCAACCAGTTATTCACCCGCTTACCAGCTGCAGTTAGTGGCGACAGGCGGTCCAATAGCGACAAATAGTAAACTGTCTTTGACCGATCCGAACGCTACGGTTTCTGCGAAAGATAGCACAGGCACTATCGTGATTTCGCAACTGCATATTAGCGGCACCACCACGATTCAACTGACCCCGATGGGCTGTGTAACCAATAGCTCGGGGCTGAACTTCGAGATGGGTACGGTCAGCGCTTCGGCGTTTAATTCAGCGACGAAAGTGGGCTCAGCTCGGCAGTCGGTCACGCTCTCCTGCGAACCGGGCACTAACGTCTCGATGCGGGTGACGGCGGCACAAGCGGGCGGTGATAATCCTGATAACACGGTGATGGCGCTGACAGCAGATAGCAATGTCGCCACCGGTGTTGGCGTCCAGCTCAATCTGAATGGCGAGGCGCTACCGTTGAATACGGATATCAGTTTGTATTCTTCAAGCCGCACGACGGTGACCAATAGCGACGCGGATGCCGGTTATACCGTCTTTACCAACCCTGATAGCCCCGGCGGAGCTACCGCTTTGCAGACATTATCGTTTTCCGCCAACTATTATAAGACGGGGGCTGAGGTGACGGCGGGGCCGGCAAATGCGAGCGGGGTGATAACCTTTACCTATAACTAAAACACAGCCTCTTCCTCAAGGCGAGGAAGAGGCTGATACACTTAGTGCGCCTGACCGCGTTCGATACCGATACCGGTTTGCGAACGGATAAACTGAGCGCGGAACTGCTCGCGCTCGCGCATCCCTTCGGCGGAGTTATCGGTAATCGAGAACAGCCAGATGCCGATGAAAGCGATGGCGATGGAGAACAGCGCCGGGTATTCATACGGGAAGACCGCTTTCTCGTGACCAAGGATCTGCACCCAAATGGTCGGGCCGAGGATCATTAAAATCACCGCAGTGAGCAGGCCGAGCCAGCCGCCGATCATCGCGCCGCGGGTGGTCAGCTTCGACCAGTACATCGACAGCAGGATAATCGGGAAGTTACAGCTGGCGGCGATAGAGAACGCCAGGCCGACCATGAAGGCGATATTCTGGTTTTCGAACAAAATACCCAGCAGAATCGCCACCACGCCCAGGATCAGCACGGTAATTTTCGACACTTTCAGCTCTTCACGTTCGGTCGCCCCTTTCTTGAACACGTTGGCATACAGGTCATGAGAGACCGCCGATGCCCCCGCCAGCGTCAGCCCGGCGACTACCGCCAGGATCGTGGCGAAAGCCACCGCCGAGATAAAGCCAAGGAACAGATTACCGCCGACGGCATCCGCCAGATGCACCGCCGCCATATTATTGCCGCCGATAAGCTGACCGGCGGCGTCTTTAAACGCCGGATTCGCTCCCACCAGCATGATGGCACCGAAGCCGATGATAAAGGTAAGAATATAAAAGTAGCCCATGAAACCGGTGGCGTAGAACACGCTCTTACGCGCTTCTTTGGCGTCGCTCACGGTGAAGAAACGCATCAGAATATGCGGCAGACCCGCGGTACCGAACATCAGGCCGAGACCGAGCGATAGCGCCGAGATGGGGTCTTTCACCAGCCCGCCGGGGCTCATGATCGCCGCCCCTTTCGGATGCACCGCCATCGCTTCGGCGAACAGATTATTGAAGCTGAAGCCGACGTGCTTCATCACCATAAAGGCCATAAAGCTGGCGCCGAACAGCAGCAGGACCGCTTTGATAATCTGCACCCAGGTGGTGGCAAGCATGCCGCCGAACAGTACGTACAGCACCATCAGCACGCCGACCAGCACCACCGCAACGTGGTAGTTGAGGCCGAACAGCAACTGGATGAGCTTACCGGCGCCAACCATCTGCGCAATCAGATACAGCGCCACCACCACCAGCGAACCGCAGGCGGAGAGGGTGCGGATCGGCCCCTGCTTCAGGCGGTAAGACGCTACGTCGGCAAAGGTGTAACGGCCGAGGTTACGCAGGCGTTCGGCGATCAGAAACAGAATAATCGGCCAGCCGACGAGGAAGCCGAGCGAATAGATCAGTCCATCGTAGCCGGAGGTGTAGACCAGCGCCGAAATGCCGAGGAACGAGGCCGCGGACATAAAGTCGCCGGAAATCGCCAGCCCGTTCTGGAAGCCGGTAATATTGCCGCCAGCGGTGTAGTAATCGCTGCGCGAACGTACGCGTTTTGACGCCCAGTAAGTGATGTACAGCGTCAGGGCGACGAAAATCACGAACATGATAATCGCCTGCCAGTTGGTCGGCTGACGCTGCACCGCGCCGGTAATGGCATCGGCGGCGTTAGCGGCGAAAGGGAGCGTGGCGGCAAGCGCCGTCAGGACTTTTTTCATGATGCTTGCACCTCGCTGATCACGCTTTTGGTCAACTTGTCGTATTCGCCGTTTGCCCGCCAGACGTAAATCCCGGTCAGGACGAAGGACACAATAATGACGCCGATACCAATAGGGATGCCGCGGGTCACGCTGGTGCCTTCATGCAGAGGCGTCCCCAGCCAGCCGGGCGCGAAGGCGATAAGCAAAATAAAGCCTACGTAAATGACCAACATAATGACTGACAGAATGGCGGCAAACCGTTGCCGTGATGCAACTAACTCCCTGAAATGCGCACTATTTTCTATCCGCTGACAAATTTGTTCATTCATCTTCGCGTCTCCAGAGGTAACCCTTATGTCATCCATCGGCTATCCGTCGGCAACAGTGACTCGCCCGACGCTATTGCGTCGAGTCGTCGCTGATTTACCGCTTTCCTGCTGAATAGAATCCTTGGGGGGAGTTTATGTTTTTAACCTCTCCCTCCTAAGAGGGAGAGGGGGTAGGGAATAGGTTAAGGTTATGACGGCATCGCAATGGCCTGCTTCTCTTCGAGCAGTTTGTCCACTACGCCCGGATCGGCCAGCGTCGAGGTATCCCCGAGATTACTGGTATCACCAGCAGCAATCTTACGCAGAATACGGCGCATGATTTTGCCGGAGCGGGTTTTCGGCAACGAGTCAGTCCAGTGCAGTACATCCGGCGTCGCCAGCGGGCCAATCTCTTTGCGTACCCAGTTACGTACTTCGGCATACAGCTCCGGCGTCGGCTCTTCGCCGTGATTCAGCGTCACGTAGGCGTAGATGGCCTGGCCTTTGATGTTATGCGGAATACCGACCACCGCCGCTTCGGCGATTTTCGGATGCGAAACCAGCGCGGATTCAATTTCCGCGGTGCCCAGACGGTGGCCGGAGACGTTCAGTACGTCATCGACGCGACCGGTGATCCAGTAGTAACCATCTTCGTCGCGACGGGCGCCGTCGCCGCTAAAGTACATATTTTTAAAGGTTGAGAAGTAGGTCTGCTCGAAGCGTTCATGATCGCCAAACAGGGTACGCGCCTGGCCAGGCCAGGAGTCGGCGATCGCCAGGTTGCCCTCGGTCGCGCCTTCCAGCGGCGTCCCTTCGTTGTCCACCAGTACCGGCTGGACGCCGAAGAATGGACGCGTGGCGGAACCGGCCTTCAGTTCGGTGGCGCCCGGCAGCGGGGTGATCATGAAGCCGCCGGTTTCGGTCTGCCACCAGGTGTCCATCACCGGGCATTTTTCGTTGCCGATCTTCTTCCAGTACCACTCCCAGGCTTCCGGGTTAATCGGCTCGCCGACCGAGCCAAGGATGCGCAGTGAGGAACGATCGGTACCTTCGATAGCTTTGTCGCCCTCCGCCATCAGCGCGCGGATCGCCGTCGGCGCGGTGTACAGAATATTGACCTGATGTTTATCCACTACCTGGCACATGCGCGCCGGGGTCGGCCAGTTTGGCACGCCTTCAAACATCAGCGTGGTGGCGCCGCAGGCCAGCGGGCCGTACAGCAGGTAGCTGTGACCGGTGACCCAGCCCACATCGGCGGTGCACCAGTAGATATCGCCCGGATGATAATCAAAGACGTATTTGAAGGTAGTCGCCGCATACACCAGGTAGCCGCCGGTAGTGTGCAGCACGCCTTTCGGCTTGCCGGTCGAGCCGGAGGTATAGAGGATGAACAGCGGGTCTTCGGCGTTCATTTCCACCGCTTCATGTTGGTCATCCGCTTTTTCAATCAGATCGCTCCACCACAGGTCGCGACCTTCCTGCCAGTCGATTTTGCCGCCGGTGCGTTTGAGGACCACCACATGCTCGATGCTGGTGACGTGCGGGTTTTTCAGCGCATCATCGACGTTTTTCTTCAGCGGGATGGCGCGACCGGCGCGTAACCCCTCGTCAGAGGTGATCACCAGGCGAGCGCTGGAGTCGATAATGCGTCCGGCAACCGCTTCCGGCGAAAAGCCGCCGAAGATAACCGAATGGATAGCGCCGATGCGCGCGCAGGCCAGCATGGCCACGGCGGCTTCCGGCACCATCGGCATATAGATTGCAACGACATCGCCTTTTTTAATGCCCAGATCGAGCAATACGTTGGCAAAACGGCAAACATCGCGATGAAGCTGGCGATAAGTGATATTTTTGCTCTGGCTGGCGTCGTCGCCTTCCCAGATGATAGCGGTCTGGTCGCCGCGCTCGTGCAGATGACGGTCGAGACAGTTGGCCGCGAGGTTCAGGGTGCCATCTTCATACCATTTGATGGAGATGTTTCCCGGCGCGAAAGAGGTATTTTTCACCTGTGTGTAAGGTTTGATCCAATCGAGGATTTTACCCTGCTCGCCCCAGAAGGCATCTGGGTTGCTGATGGATTGTTGGTAGTTCACCTGGTACTGTTGCGGATTCATCAGGCAATGTTCCGCAATCTCTGCGGGAATAGGGTGTTTATGTATTTGGCTCATGGCTTTTTTTCTCCTTTAACTTGTTAAATATATGTCAAATAACCGTTAAGAATAGGGGCTTTATGAGCTTTGTTTACTATTTGGGGGGCAGATCACGCATTGATTAAACTGAATGAAATTCAACCAAATGAAACTTTGAAGTGAAATAATTCATTTGCTGTATTTATAGAAACTGAATGTGTTAAATATTTTTTATAACAAATACTTATGCAATGTAATGCGCTGAAATGAGCGGATTTATGCAGAAAACCAGAGGAAAGCGCTGTTCTTAAAGGCTTGCGCAGCATGCCGTGCAAATGATACTGATATTGCGCGTTAAATAACCCCATAAAGCAACGCAACACAATTCATACCCCTTTCAGTGGGTGCCATTACCTCCCGGAATGGTGCCTTTCATTGAGGAAGTCAGTAGTGATGAAAAAAACAAAAGTCAGCCTGGCCTGGCAGATTTTGCTAGCCCTGGTGCTTGGCATACTTCTGGGCAGCTACCTGCATTACCACGCCGAAAGCCGTGATTGGTTAATCTCTAACCTCCTGACCCCGGCAGGCGATATCTTTATCCACCTGATCAAAATGATTGTCGTCCCGATTGTCATCTCGACGCTGGTGGTGGGCATTGCGGGTGTAGGCGACGCCAAGCAACTGGGCCGCATCGGCGCTAAGACCATCATCTATTTTGAAGTGATCACCACGGTGGCGATTGTGCTGGGGATCACCCTGGCGAACGTCTTCCAACCGGGCAGCGGCATTGATATGTCGCAGCTGGCGGCGGTCGATATCTCGAAATATCAGAACACCACCGCAGAGGTGCAGAGCCACGCTCATGGCCTGATGGGGACTATCCTGTCGCTGGTGCCGACCAATATCGTCGCCTCGATGGCGAAAGGCGATATGCTGCCGATTATCTTCTTCTCGGTGCTGTTCGGTCTGGGCCTCTCTTCATTGCCGGCGACCCATCGCGAACCGCTGGTCACCGTTTTCCGTTCTATCTCTGAAACCATGTTCAAAGTGACGCACATGGTAATGCGCTATGCGCCGGTCGGGGTCTTTGCCCTGATCTCGGTGACCGTCGCCACCTTCGGCTTCGCTTCGCTGTGGCCGCTGGCTAAGCTGGTTATCCTGGTTTACTTCGCGATTCTGTTCTTCGCGCTGGTGGTGCTGGGTATCGTGGCGCGGGTATGCGGGCTGAGCATCTGGATCCTGATTCGTATCCTTAAAGACGAGCTGATTCTGGCCTACTCAACGGCGAGCTCCGAGAGCGTGCTGCCGCGTATCATTGAGAAAATGGAAGCCTACGGCGCGCCGGCCTCAATCACCAGTTTCGTGGTGCCGACCGGCTACTCCTTTAACCTCGATGGTTCGACGCTATATCAGAGCATCGCGGCGATCTTCATCGCCCAACTGTACGGTATCGACCTTTCCCTGTGGCAGGAAATCACTCTCGTGCTGACGCTGATGGTGACCTCGAAAGGCATCGCGGGTGTACCGGGCGTCTCCTTCGTGGTGCTGCTGGCGACCCTGGGTAGCGTGGGGATCCCGCTGGAAGGGCTGGCGTTTATTGCCGGCGTCGACCGTATCCTCGATATGGCGCGTACCGCGCTGAACGTGGTCGGCAACGCGCTGGCGGTGCTGGTTATCGCCAAGTGGGAACATAAGTTTGATCGCAAGAAAGCGCTGGCGTATGAACGCGAAGTGCTGGGCAAGTTTGATAAAACCGCCCAATAAGATGTCAGAGCCCGGCCATTCGCGCCGGGCTTTTTTTAGCCTTTGGTTATCCTGTCGAACTCTTCACATCCGGTATCAAACCCCTCCTGACAGCTGACGTTAAGCCAGTGCAGCGCTTTTTGCGGGTTTGGTTCGATAAAACCTTTCTCTCCCTGCTGGAACATCATCCCTGCCCAGTATTCGGCATAGCCGGTGCGTGAAAGCGCCGAGCTGCCTTTGAAGTATTGCGCGGCCTTGAGGTCATCTTCCGGCGGCAGCACGCCGCTGGCGTAGATAAGCCCCAGCAGCATCTGCGCATCGACGGCTGAGTCGCTCTCTTCATCTTTGGCCGCATCCTGCAGCAGCCTGATGGCGTGCGCATAATCGGTAGGGCCTGCCTGCTGATTGACCAGTACGCGGGCGAGGATAATCTCGCCGGCCTTGCTGCCGGCCTGCACGGATTTTTCCGCTAGCTGTCGGGCCTGTTGATAGTCGGCCTGCTGCGGGTTACGGATTTTAAGCTGAGCCAGCAGCGCCATCGCGTCGCCATCGCCCTGCGCCGCCGCTTTCTGCGCCCAGTATTCAGCCTGTTGATAGTTGCCGGAGCTAACCCAGGTGTCCGCCAGATAAAACTGCGCGCGTGGGTCGCCAGCTTCGGCCTGTTGTTGGTATTGGCTGCCCGGATCCGCAGCGTCTGCGGCGAAGCTTGTCAGCGCCAGCAGTAAATAGAGGTATTTCATTTTTTTATTATCAGTAAGGGAGACCCCCGCAGTATAAAGGGCGGCGGAAAAGAAGAAAATGGCGGGAATTAGCGGGGTGAATACCCGGATAGCGGCGCATAGCGCCTTATCCGGGCTACGGTTCGGTAGTCGGTCGGTAGCCCCGGTAAGCGTAAGCGCCACCGGGGGAGGGTTCCCGGATAGCGGCGCATAGCGCCTTATCCGGG
>NZ_JBEAHW010000023.1:0-89774 GCF_040062085.1 Klebsiella sp. JN_Kp122 | reverse complement strand
CCTCCCCGGTGGCGCTGACGCTTACCGGGGCTACCAACCAAATGCCAAACCGTAGCCCGGATAAGGCGTGAGCCGCTATCCGGGAAACCTCACCTGCTGAGACCGAATCTTCACCGAATTGTAATCTGAACGACATCTGCGCCTTCTACTGTCTGGGCAGGACAGAGGAGGAGTCACTATGTTTAGTCTCGACAACGTTCTCGATGACCTGTGGCCTCAAGCGAGGCCCGCCCCCTGGCAGAAAAAGGTGTTGAAAAAGCTTCTGCATGAAGAAGAGTTCCAGCAATTTGCCGCCCGCCATCGTCACCTGAAAGGACTGGATACGGTCGAACAGGTCCTCGAACATCTCAATATCCGTTGCGCTATTCCGGCGCATGACCTCGAACAAATCCCCGAACATGGCCCGCTGGTGATTATCGCCAACCATCCGACCGGCACGCTCGATGGTCTCGCTCTGCTCTATGCTGTCTCCCGCGTGCGGCGCGATGTCAAAGTCGTCACTAACCGCATGCTGACCCATCTTGAACCGCTGAGCTCGCTGTTTATTCCGGTGGATAATATCAACGGCCGTACCGCCAAAGCGGCGCTGCAGCAGATGGACCAACAGCTTCAGCAGGGTGGCGTGCTGATCTTCTTCCCGGCGGGGGAAGTCTCGCGTCTGACCCGCCGCGGCATCCGTGATAAAAAATGGCATCCCGGCTTCATCAAGCTGGCGGCAAAATACCGCGCGCCGCTGCTGCCGGCGTGGATCCGCGCCCACAACAGCCCGCTGTTCTACGCCAGCACCCTGCTCTCCGAGAATCTGCCGCTGCTGCTATTAATGCAGCAGATGTTTCGCCGCCGCGATAGCAGCTTGCCGTTACGCATTGGCCAGCAAATCGCGTGGTCATCGTGGCATCAGCCGCCGCTTTCCGCCCGCGAACTGGCGGACCGCTGCTACCGCCACGTCGAGCTCCTCGGTAAAGGACACCCCGGCCTGTTTAAAAGCGAAAGTGCGATCGCCCGCCCGGAAGACCGCGCGCTGCTCAAACGTGAGCTGGCAAAAACCGAATGTCTGGGCAAAACCGCGGACGGTAAGCTGATTTATCTGTGGCAGCGCAACGGCCAGGAAGAGGCGCCGCTGCTGCGCGAACTGGGCCGTCTGCGGGAGATCGCCTTCCGGGCGGTCGGCGAAGGCAGCGGCAAACGCCGCGATATTGATAGCTACGATGATGACTATCTGCACCTGATTTTATGGGATGAAGAGGATCTGGAGATCGTCGGCGCCTACCGTTTTATGCCTACCGCCATACAACTGGAGAAACGGGGACTGGAGGGCATCTACAGCTACAGCCTGTTCCACTACGACGCGCGGATGGACGATATTCTGCAGCACGGGATTGAACTGGGGCGCAGCTTCATTCAGCCGCGCTACTGGGGACGCCGCGGGCTGGATTATCTCTGGTCAGGCATCGGCGCCTGGCTGGCGCGTAATCCGCACTATCGCTATCTTTTTGGCCCAGTCTCGATTTCCGGCGGCTTGCCGCCAGATGCCCGCGATTTGCTGGTTGCCTTCTACCGCTTATGGTTTCCGGCGACGCATCCGCTGGCCAAATCCCGTCGCCCCTACCCAGCTTCGCTACCCGAGGTGCTGGCGCAGTTTGGCGGCGAGGATTACACCGAAGACCTGACGCGGCTGAAGTCCCTGCTCGGCAACCTCGGCTGCGGCATCCCGCCGCTGTATAAACAGTACTCGGAAGTGTGCGAGCCGGGCGGCGTGCAGTTTATCGATTTCGGCAGCGACCCGGACTTTAATCACTGCGTCGATGGGCTGGTACTGGTGGATTTAACCTACCTGAAAGCCAACCGCTACCAGCGCTACATCGGCGCGCATCTCTAGCCGTTTATCCCGCCCGGTAGAACGGCTTATCGCCAAGAATTGTCGCGCGGTGCATGATGCGCCGCTGCGGCAGATAGTCGGCGTTAGCGTAATGCTGCGTCACCCGGTTATCCCAAATCGCCACATCGTTCGGCTGCCAGCGCCAGCGCACCTGGAATTCCGGTTTTGTGACGTGAGCAAACAGGAAATTCAGCAGCGCCTCGCTCTCTTTCTCGCTGACATCCACAATGCGGGTGGTAAACCCTTCATTGACAAACAGCGCCTGCTTACCGGTTACCGGATGGGTACGTACCACCGGGTGCAATAGCGGCGGGTTCTTCGCCACCGCCTCGCGCCAGCGCTGATGCTCCGCTTCCGTCTTGTTGTACTTGTACTCCTGGAACGATTTGCGGAAATCGTGCTCCGCGCGTAACCCGCTCAACAGCTGGCGAAACGGTTCAGAGAGCGCTTCCCAGGCGGCAATACCGCTGGTCCACAGGGTATCGCCGCCGGTAGAAGGTAACTCCTTCGCCGCCAGAATCGCCCCCGCCGGCGGCGTATCGATAAAGGTCACGTCGGTATGCCAGTTATCGTTGTCCGGCGGATTATCGTTATGGGTATCCAGCACGATAATTTCATCCACGCCCGGCGCATGCGGATAGACCGGATGGATATGCAAATCGCCAAAACGTAACGCCAGATCGCGCTGCTGTTGCGGGGTGATATTTTGCTCGCGCAAGAACACCACCTGATGGCGCAGCACCGCGTGGTATAGCTGCTCAAACTGATTGTCGCTTAACGGACGGGTCAAATCGGCTCCGGCCACCTGCGCGCCAATATACGGTCCCAACGGGGTAATGCTCAGACGTTCACTCATTGTACTTCTCCATGCCAGGGCGTCAGGCGGCGCTGCAACGCGCGCAGTCCCAGTTCCAGAACAAATGCGATTATCGCAATCACCGCGATCCCGGCTAACACCACATCGGTCGCCAGGAATTCACCGGCGGATTGCACCATAAAACCTAAGCCGCGAGTGGCGGCAATCAGCTCCGCCGCCACCAGCGTCGACCAACCGACGCCAAGGCCAATGCGCAGGCCGGTAAGAATTTCCGGCAGCGCGCCCGGCAGGATCACCAGCCACAGCACCTGAGCGCGACTGGCCCCTAAAGACTGTGCGGCGCGAACGCGGACCTGCTGCGCGCTTTTAACCCCCGCCAGCGTCGACATCACTACCGGAGCGAAAATAGCCAGATAGATCAGTAAGATTTTCGGCGTTTCGCCAATGCCGAACCAGATGATCACCAGCGGCAGCCACGCCAGCGGCGGTACCGGACGATACAGTTCGATCAGCGGGTCGAGGATCCCGCGTACCGTTGGGCTCAATCCCATGGCGATGCCCACCGGTACGCCAACGATCGCCGCCAGTACCAGCGCGATGGCGATACGCGTCAGGCTCGCCGCCAGATGCTGCCACAGGGTCGCGTCCATAAAGCCTTGCGGCCCGGCAATGGTCAGTAGCTTCTGCAATACCTGCCACGGCGAGGGTAAAAACAACGGGCTAATCAGCTGCAACGCGGTCACCGCCCACCAGATAGCCAGCAATACTGCCAGCGTCGCTACGCTAAGGGTCAGCTGCCGTGAAAGCGGCCAGCGCCATTTCAGCGCGCGCTGGCGCGGTTTATCATTGAGGACCACGCTCATGAGAAAGCCTCCCGTTGTTCGAACACCCTGCTAAGCACATATTCGCGCTGGGCGATAAATTGCGGATCCGATTTAATGCTGCGGCAGGATTCACCGGCGACAAAACGGCGGCCAAACTCCAGCGGCAGGCGTTCCTGCACCCGCCCCGGCCCCGGAGACAGCAGCACCAGCTCGCTGGCCATAAATACCGCTTCTTCGATATCGTGGGTAATCAACAGCACCTGCTTGCCGGTTTCATGCCACAGGCGCAGCAGCAGGGTTTGCATTTGCTCGCGAGTAAAGGCATCCAGCGCGCCGAAGGGCTCATCCAGCAGCAGAAGCTGCGGATCCGCCGCCAGCGCGCGCGCAATACCGACACGCTGGCGCTGGCCGCCGGAAAGCTGCCAGATAAAGCGCTTTTCCGCCCCCTGCAGGCCGACTTTTTTCAACATTTGCGCGGCGATTTCCCGGCGTCGGGTCTTTTCAACTCCCGCCAGCTGTAATCCCAGCGCGACGTTATCCAGCACGTTGCGCCACGGCAGCAGACCTTCATTTTGAAACACCACGCCGCGATCGGCGCCCGGCCCGTCGATGCGACGGCCTTCGAGAGTGATGCTGCCGTGCTGGTAAGGCACGAATCCGGCAATCAGGTTCAGCAGCGTGGTTTTGCCGCAGCCGGAGGGGCCCAGCACCACCAGCAGTTCGCCGCTGTCCAGCGTCAGGTTGATATCCGCCAGCGCTGGTTTACCGCCATAATCAGCGGAAAGATGCGAGATTTGCAGCATCAGAGCCTCCTTTTATTTCACGAAACGGTCGGTAACGAACTGGCTATAATCGGTTCCTGCGGCCGGCACTTTGCCCTGCTCTTTGAGGAATTTCGCGGTATCGATAATCGCCTGGTTCACCGGGCCGTTAAGCTCCTGCGCCTGCTGGGCGGCGGTAAGATAGGTATTGCCTTTGACTAACACCGGCACATCCGCCTCCGGCACGCCGCTCAGTCGCGACAGCTTGCTGAGATTTTCCGGCTGCTTCAGCCACGCATCCGGGTTGGCGATATAGGGCTGCTGCGCGTCGATGGCGCTTTTGGCGAAAGCTTTCACGATTTCCGGATGCTGCTCGGCAAAGTCTTTACGTACGACCCAGACATCCAGCGTCGGCGCGCCCCATTGCCCCACCTGCGCGGAGTCGGTCAGCACCTTGCCCTCTTTTTCCAGTTCGTTAACGGCTGGCGCCCACACGTAAGCGCCATCGATATCGCCGCGCTGCCAGGCGGCAATAATCGCCGGCGGCTGCAGGTTGATAATCTGCACCTGGCCCGGTTTGATTCCCCAATGTTTCAGCGCGGAAAGCAGGCTGTAGTGGGTGGTCGAAATAAACGGTACCGCAATGCGTTTGCCAATCAGATCTTCCGGCTTAGTGATATCTTTTTTCACCACCAGCGCTTCGGAATTCCCAAGCTTTGAGGCCAGCAGGAACACTTCAATCGGTACTTGCTGAGTGGCGGCCACCGCCAGCGGGCTGGAACCGAGGTTGCCGATTTGCACATCGCCTGAGGCCAGCGCGCGTACGATGCTGGAGCCGCTGTCGAATTTACGCCAGTCAACGGTGGCGCCGCTGGCTTTGGCGAAGGTGTTATCCGCCTGGGCGACTTTCGCCGGTTCGGCGGAGGTTTGATAGGCGACGGTGACGTTAACCGCCTGCGCCTGGAAGGCAGCGAAAGCCAGCGCCGCCAGAAGAGTAATTCGCGATGTGAATGCCATAGTGTCTGCTTCCCCTTAGTTGTTATGGGTGCAGTATTTCCGGCATCAGCGTGGAGATGAAGTAATTAAAAATTCTGCCTAATAGCGAATCGTTTTTAGAAGAAAAGCGGGATTAGATAGTTAAAAACAGGGATTAAAGAAATGGGTTCCCCCGGCTCGCGGTACTGGTAGCCCGGATCAGGCGCGGAGCGCCGCCATCCGGGGGGCAAGAAATACAGGTGTTAGCGGCCCGCCGCCAGCGCGGCGATATCCTGCGGCGTGGTGCGACAACAGCCGCCAATCAGCCTGGCGCCAGCCGCCAGCCACTGCGGCAAATAGGCCGCAAGCGTCGCGCAGGCTTCACCGTGATGATGCCAGGTCTTGGTCAGCGCATCATAGTGCTCGCCGGAGTTAGGATAGACCACCAGCGGCAGCGACGTCAGGCTGTGCAGATGCTGCAGCGCGGCGGTGGTATTTTCCAGCGCGATACAGTTAATCCCCAGCGCCAGCACCTGGGGATTATCGGCCAATACCGCAACAACCTCGCGCAGCGGCGTGCCGTCACTGAGATGTTCGGCGTCGCGCAGGGTCAACGAGAACCAGGCGCGGGCGCGCGGGTAGTCACGCAGCAGCGCCGCCAGCGCCGTGATTTCGGCAAACGACGGCAACGTTTCACAGGCCAGCAGATCCGCCCCGGCATCCAGCAGCGCTTCGACACGCGGGCGGTGGAACGCCTGAAACGCCTCCGCGCTGCGCTGATAATCGCCGCGATACTCAGAACCATCCGCCAGATACGCGCCATACGGCCCGACCGACCCGGCCACCAGCAACGTTCCCGCCTGCGGGTTTTCCGCCAGATACGCCTCGCGGGCTTTACGCGCCAGCTCGACGCTTTTACCTATCAGCGCCTTCGACTGCGCCTCATCCAGCCCGCGGGCGGCAAAGCCTGCCGGCGTTGCCTGATAGCTGGCGGTGATCGCCACCTGTGCGCCAGCGCGGAAATAGTCGAGATGCACATCGCGGATCAGCTGCGGATTCTCCAGCAGTACCTTCGCCGACCATAAACTATCGGCCAGATTGCAGCCGCGCGCTTCCAGCTCCGTCGCCATCGCGCCATCCAGCAGCACGAACGGTTGCGTTTCAAGGATTGCGGTTAGCGGATTATTCTGCGGCATGTTGCGGCTCCTGAGTTAATTTCCGTGTACGAGTCAGATAGTAAGCACCATAACACAGCGCGACGAACGGGATCCCGCACCACAGCGCAATACTCTGGCTTGGGTCAAAGGCCAGCCCCACGCAGGCCACCAGGCAGAGGACAAACCCCAGCACCGGCACCAGCGGATACCACGGCGCGCGATAGTGCAGCTCGCTTAACGCTTTGCCCTGTTGCAGATGGCGGCGGCGGAAGACAAAATGCGACGCGCAGATGCTCAGCCATACCGCGACCACCGCAAAACCGGAAATCGCCGACAGCGCAACAAACACCGTATCCGGCGCGACTACGCTGGAAAACAGCGCCAGCACGCCGCCCAGCATGCTCACCGACAGCGCGGTTAGCGGCACGCCGCGTTTATTCACTTTGGCAAAGCAGGCTGGCAACGTCTTCTCATTTGATAGCGACCACAGCATCCGTCCGGAGGCATACAGGCCGGAGTTGGCCGCCGACAAAATCGCGGTCAGGATCACAAAGTTAAAAATATCCGCCGCATAAGGAATGCCGACCTTTTCAAACACCAGTACGAACGGGCTTTTTTCCACCCCCGCCTGCTGCATCGGGATCAGCGCCGCGAGCACGAAAACGGTGCCAATAAAGAAAATAATCAGCCGGGCAATAGTGGTGCGGATTGCGACCGGAATCACCTGATGCGGGTTTTGCGTCTCGCCGGCGGCGATGCCGATAAGTTCGGTGCCCGAGAAAGCGAAGTTCACCGCCACCATAGTCATCAGGATCGGCAGGCCGCCATGAGGGAACCAGCCTTCGGCGGTGATGTTATGCAGCCCCGGCGCCGGTGAACCGTCGGTCAGCGGAATAAAGCCGAAGATGGCCGCGCCGCCGAGAATAATAAAAGCAAGGATGGTGATCACTTTGACCAGCGAGAACCAAAATTCGCCTTCGGCAAAGAAGCGGGTAGAGATAACATTCAGGGCGAAAATCACCGCGCAGAAAATCACGCACCAGACCCACACCGGCACCTGCGGGAACCAGTACTGCATACAGAATCCGGCGGCGGTAAAGCTCGAGCCGAGCGCCACGGTCCAGGTCAGCCAGTAGAGCCACGCCACGGTATAGCCGGTCGCCGGGCCGAGATAACGCGCGGCATACACGTGAAAGGCGCCGGTTTCCGGCATCGCCACTGACAGTTCGCCAAGACACTGCATCACCAGCCAGACCACCAGCGCGCCGATCAGATACGCCAGTAGCGTGCCCGCCGCGCCGGTGGTCGAGATAATATAGCCGGTATTGAAGAATAACCCTGTGCCAATGACGCCGCCCAGCGAGAGCATAATCAGGTGGCGCGTTTTCATGGTGCGCTTAAGTTGCCCACCTTGTTGTTGTGATGTTGTTTGCATATTGCCTTCTTTATGTATGGACGTCTAAACATCCAAATGAAGGTCATTTATACCGTGACGGCGGGGAAATTGCAAAACGGGGATGGGAAAAAAACAGGGCGAACAGGCGTAGGAGCCTGGGTTTAAAGCTGCTTGGGCTGCGGAGCCTCTCCTTTTTACCGCAACCGCAAGCAGCCTTCGGCTACACAGAGCACACCTCGTTCCAGTAGGCTTCGCGCGTCCAGCGCCGCTCAGTATGTTTTGTCATGGCGAAACCACCGGGTTTCCACGTTGCCGAGATCCACGCCATACAGGCTGGCGACCGGCAAGATCGCCTCCATCATCCGTTGACCATCTTGCTGCCCGGCTTCTCCGTTAGATAAAAAAGCCAGCCAGCCGGTAATCCGTTGCCACAGCGCTACTTTCATTTCTCCTCCATCGGTCGGGTTTGCGTTGTTGTTATTTCAACCACAATCGCCGACGGGCGGGAAATATCAATTCCGAATTTGTAATCCTGGAAGATGCATATTCGCCGCTGCGCTTCGGTGACTAACCCCTTCCTGTAAAAGCGATTTGATTAACAGCAATATCCCCATTTTTATTAAGAGATTTTGGTTATAGATAAGAATTTTTTCTTCTTTGCCGGACGAGGCGCTTTTGTGGGAGCGTGATAAACACAAAACAAAACAGGGATTCAGGGGAATGATGATGCATAAAACTTATACCAAAATCGCTTTTGCGCTGGGCGCGCTGCTGCTGACCGCCCAGGTTCAGGCCGACCAGTTAGCCGATATCAAAGCCGCCGGGGTGGTGAAGGTCGCCACCTTCGACGCTAACCCGCCGTTTGGTTCCGTGGATGCCAAAACCCATCAACTGGTGGGTTACGACGTCGATTTCGCGCAGGCGCTGGCGAAATCTCTTGGCGTCAAGCTTGAGCTGGTGGCCACTAACCCGGCTAACCGTATTCCTCTGCTGCAGTCCGGTAAGGCCGACCTGATCGTCGCCGATATCACCATTACCCCGGAGCGTGCGCAGGTCATTGATTTCTCAACGCCCTACTTTGTGACCGGCCAGCAGTTCCTGGTTCCGGCTAAGTCGCCGGATAAACTGGATGACTACAGCAAAGCGCGCATCGGCGCGGTAAAAGGCACCACCGGCGAACAGGCGCTGCACCAGCGCTTCCCGCAGTCGCGGGTGCTCTCCTATGACGATATTCCATTGGCGCTGACCGCCCTGCGAAACGGCAACGTGCAGGCGATAACCCAGGACAGCACCATTCTCGCCGGGCTGCTGGCGGGCGCGCCGGATAAAGCCAACTTTAAAATTCTGCCGGATTTGCTGAGCAAAGAAGAGATTGGCGTCGGTGTGAAAAAAGGCGAGCCGGCGCTGCTGAAAGCGGTGAACGACGAGCTGGTTAAGCTGGAAAAATCCGGCCAGGCGGCGAAAATCTACGACACCTGGTTTGGCCCTGGCACCGCCTCTCCGCAGCCGCGCGCCTTTACCATAGAAGCGAAATAACCCTGATGTTTTCCGCCTTATTTTCACGCTCCGCGGCTTCGGCCGCGGATTTCTCGCATCTGCAGCAGGCCAGTATTACCTTTCGCGACGTGGTTAAACGCTACGGCGATCATCAGGTACTAAACGGCGTTAATTTAACGGTCAATCCCGGCGAAGTGGTGGCGATCCTCGGGCCATCAGGATCGGGTAAATCAACGCTGATCCGCCTGATCAACCAGCTTGAATCCTTAAGCGGCGGCGAGATCCTCATCGATGGCAAACCGACCCGCCGCCTGACCGGCAGCGCGCTGCGCCAATTGCGCAGCCGGGTCGGCTTCGTTTTTCAGCAGTTCAATCTCTACGCTCACCTGACGGCGCAGGAGAATATTACCCTCGCGCTGGAGCGCGTGCACGGCTGGCAACACGATGCCGCCCAAAAGCGGGCGCTGGAATTACTCACCCAGGTCGGCCTCACGGATAAAGCGCGGCAGATGCCCGCTCAGCTCTCCGGCGGCCAACAGCAGCGCGTCGCCATCGCCCGCGCCCTTGCCTCCTCGCCGCAAATCATCCTGTTTGATGAACCAACCTCGGCGCTGGATCCGGAGATGATCGGCGAAGTGCTGCAGGTGATGAAAGCCCTGGCCCACAGCGGTATCACCATGGTGGTGGTCACTCACGAGATGCAGTTTGCCCGCGAAATCGCCGATCGGGTGGTGTTTATCGACGGTGGCGAAATCCTCGAAACCGCGCCGCCGGCGGAATTTTTCGCCCGCCCGCAGCATGCGCGTACCCGCCGTTTTCTGCAGAAGGTACTCGACCCGCTACATCAGGAGAGCGTTGAGTGATGGCGATTCTCGACTGGCATGGCGTGCTCAGCGGGCAGCCGCTGCAGTGGATTATCTCCGGTTTTCTCACTACCGTCTGGGTCAGCGTGGCCGGGATACTGCTGGCCACCGCGCTGGCGCTGCTACTGCTGGCGCTGCGTCTCGGCGGCGGACGCCCCGGCCGCTGGCTGGTGGCGGCGTGGGTATCGCTGTTTCGCAATACGCCGCTATTGGTCCAACTGCTGTTCTGGTACTTCGCCGCCTGGAACCTGCTGCCGCTGGCGGCGCGCGATTTTATCAACGACTCCCATAGCTGGTCGATTCTACCGGGCGACGTCTGGTGGCTGACGCCGGAATTTCTCTGCTCAATGTGGGGGCTCGGCGTATTTACCTCGGCATTTCTGGTGGAAGAGATTGCCGCCGGGTTGCGCGCCGTGAGCCACGGCCAGCGCGAAGCGGCGCTGTCGCAGGGATTTAGCCCGTGGGGGGAATTACGTTTTATTCTGCTGCCGCAGGGGCTGGCCAACGCCTGGCAGCCGATTGTCGGCCAGTACCTGAATCTGATGAAACTCTCTTCGCTGGCCAGCGGTATTGGCTTCGCCGAGCTCACCTACCAGGTACGGCAAATCGAGAGCTATAACGCCCATGCGCTGGAGGCCTTTGCTGTCGGCACCGCACTATATCTTGCGCTAGGGATCGTTATGGGACTGGCGCTGACGCGCTTCGGTCCAGGATATCGTCAGCCACGGAGCGCACAACATGAACGCTAACCTCGCGGTGATCGCCGACAACCTTGATTATCTGCTGTGGGGACGGCTGGCGGAAGGCCAACCCGGCGGCGTGGCGCTCACCTTACTGATGGCCATCGGCGCGACCGCGCTGGCGCTACCGGGCGGTATTCTGCTAGCCTGCGCCGCCTGGCGCTACGGCGGAGCGGTCCGTCGTCTGCTATTCCTGTGGGCGGAAATTATTCGCGGTATCCCGCTGATCTTCGTTATTTTCTGGCTGTGGTATCTGCTGCCGATGCTGACCGGCGGCGATCTGCCGGGCGCGGTAACGGTCACCCTGGCGCTGGCGTGGTTCACCGCCGCCTCGGTGATGCACTCGGTGCTGGCGGGGCTGCGCGCCCTGCCCGGCGGCCAGCATGAAGCGGCGCTGACGCAGGGCTTCACTCCTGGCCAGACGCTACGCTTAATCATGCTGCCGCAGGCGCTGCGCAACGTCCAGCCGTCGCTGGTCGGCATTTTTATCGGCCTGCTGAAGGACACCTCGCTGGCGTTTATCGTCAACGTGCCTGAACTCACTACCGTCGCCGGGCAGGTCAATAACCGGGTGCAAATCTACCCGCTGGCGATATTCGTCTTTACCGGCGCGGTTTACTATTTACTGTGCTGCGCCCTCAGCCAGCTGGCGAGCCGCCGTTTTACCAGGCGTAGCGCTGACAGGCGCTTCGCAGTCGATTGAGAAACAGCCGGGCATTGGCGGTGAGCGCCG
Source organism: Klebsiella sp. JN_Kp122 (assembly GCF_040062085.1). NCBI lineage: Bacteria > Pseudomonadati > Pseudomonadota > Gammaproteobacteria > Enterobacterales > Enterobacteriaceae > Klebsiella > Klebsiella sp. JN_Kp122. Next base: position 78,132 of record NZ_JBEAHW010000023.1, on the reverse strand, counting down.
ATTTTTGCGACCACACCGCGCAATACTGCGCCGCCGGGAGCGTGGATACCGGCAGCGTGACCAGCTTTTCGCCAAGCTGCAGCGGCTGGTTCATGGCGCGCGCGACGATGGTCAAATAATCGGATTCCAGTACCATCTGCAAACCGACAATGACCGAGTCGGTGCGCAGCGGGGTAATCGACACCTGGCGATAAAAGTGAATCAGCTCGTTTTGTAACTGCTGGTAGTAGCCCATCGGCGACACCGGCAGCAGCCAGCGGGCTTTACGCAGCGCCAGCAGATCGCTCTCGTGCGCCAGCGGATGCCCCTTGCGCGCGATGACACAGAACGGCGCGGTAAACAGCGGTTCCAGCATCACCCCTTCCGGCGGATGCATCGGGTCGACCGATCCGATCGCCAAGTCTATCTCTCCGCTGCGGACGCCCGGCAGCAGCGACGAAAGCTGCCCCTCTTTCACCGTCATCTGCACCTGCGGCAGCGCCTGCTTAAACCCTTCGGCCACTTGAGGAAATACCGTCAGGGCAATCAACGACGAAAAGCCGACCGTCAGCCGACCGTGGGTGACATGGTTAATCTGTTCCACCTCATCCGCCGCGCGCCGCAGCTCCTCCAGCACCCACTCCGCGCGCTGTAAGAAAGCGATTCCCGCTTCGGTCAGGGCGACGCCTTCTTTACTGCGCAGAAAAAGTTGCGTACCGAGGATTTGCTCCAGCTCACGTAATGTCCGGCTCAGCGCCGGCTGCGATTGCCCCAGTTCACGCGCCGCCGAGCGGATGCTGCCGCTACGCGCCACCTGCCGTAGCGCCTGCAGCTGGTTTAATTTGGGAAGATATTTCACCGCTCACCCCTATCAGAAAAAAGCATCACCTATAGAAAAATTATATCTTCCCGCCGCGCGGGTAAAGCCTGAGGATGCAGTAGGGGATTCCCCCACGACAACACATGCAACCATGAGACACCGGGCGGAAAAAAATGAAAAGTCAGTCTCAGATGATCTTCTTACTGTTTATCGGCTACGTGGTCGTTTATATCGACAAAACCGTCACCGGCTTCGCGCTGCTGCCTATCGAAAAGGAGTTCGGGCTCAACGCCGAACAACTGGGCTACATTACCGGCATCTTTTTTCTCGCCTATTCGCTGTTTCAGGTGCCGGCGGGCTGGCTTAACGATCGCATTGGCTACAAAACGATGCTCGTGCTGTCGCTGGCGGCGCTGGGGATATTCGCGCTGTGCTTTGGCCTGCTGGGAGCGAGCTTCGGCCTGCTGCTGCTGTTCCGCTTTCTGTCAGGCGTCGGCCATTCAGGCTATCCCTGCTCCTGCGCCAAGGCGGTGGTAAGCAACTTCACTCTGGAACAACGTACCTTCGCCCAATCGATATTGCTGTCGTCAGCGGGACTGGCGATGACCATTGGGCCGATTATCGCCGTTAACGCACTGGCGCAGCTCGGCTGGCATCTGTCGTTCACCGTACTGGGGATCGTGGCCTGCGCCATCGCCCTGCTGATCGCCCTGCGCGTGCCGCGCCGGCAACCGACGGCGGTGGTCGCGAAACAGAGCGCCGCCGGCGCCGCCCTGTGGCGTAACCCCACGGTAATCCTGCTCTTTCTGGCTATCTTTTGCGTCAATATTCCCAGCTATGGCCTGATGGCCTGGCTGCCGAAGTTTTTTGTTCAGAGTATGGGAATGTCGCTTTCTGCATCCGGCTACGTGGTGGCCGCGGGGGGGCTGGGGATCTGGATCTCATCGCTCGGTACCGGCTGGCTGGTGGGCAAATATTTTCTTAATCGCGAACCGCTGGTGATTGCCATCAGCGCGCTAATCAGCGCCGTGGCGATCTTCGCCATCTTCCACGCCCGGACGCCGCTTATCGCCAGCCTGCTGCTGTTTATCGGCGAAATTTTCCTGATGTCGACCTTCGTCACCGCCTTTACCCTGCCGATGAAGCGCCTGCCGGAAAATATGATGGGCTCGGCCATCGGTCTGATTAATACCGGTGGTACCCTCGGCGGCTTTGTCTCGCCGATCGTCATTGGCTATCTGGTGGAGAAAACCCACGGTTACGCCAGCGCTTTCCTGTTTCTTTCACTGGCGATGGTTTGCTCCGCGCTGGCGGTGCTGCCGCTCATGAAACGTAAAACCGTCGTCAGTCAGCCCGTTATTGATTGAAGGAGTCACTGATGCAACACGCCACTGAACAATTCATTTCCGCCGCGGCCGAGGAAGCGCTGCGCTGGCGTCGGCATATCCACGCCCATCCGGATCTGTCGTTTAACGAGAAGCCGACCGCCGATTATATCGCCCGCGAGCTGGCGCCGTTTGCCGGTCTAGAGATAAGCCGCCCGCTGGAAAATAGCGTGATTGCCGTACTGCGCGGCGCGCATCCTGGGCCAATGTGGGCGCTGCGCGCCGATATCGATGCCCTGCCGCTACAGGAAGAGAGCGGTGAAGCATTCTGCTCAACGAAGCCCGGCGTAATGCACGCCTGCGGTCACGACGCGCATACCGCGATGCTGATGGGGGCGGCGAAAGTCTTGTGCCAGCTTCGCGAACAGCTGCACGGCAGCATTAAATTCATCTTCCAGCCTGCGGAAGAGGTGCCGCCGGGCGGCGCACGTGAGCTGGTTGAACTGGGCGTGGTTGACGACGTCGAACATATTTTCGGCCTGCATGTTTTCCCCACCAGCCCGGTTGGCGTGATAACCCTGAAAGAGGGTGTGTACGTCGCCTCCAGCGATAACTTTGATATCACCATTCGCGGCAAAGGCGGCCACGGTTCGATGCCACAGCACTGTATCGATCCGGTGACCATCGGCGCGGAAGTGGTCGGCGCGCTGCAGCAGATCGTCGCCCGCAATATCGATCCGGGCAACGCGCCGGTGCTGACTATCGCCACTTTTCAGGCCGGCGATAGCTATAACGTGATCCCCGACAGCGCGCGGCTGGCCGGGACGCTGCGTACCCATAGCCAGCAGGTGCGCGAGGCGGTACCGCCGCTGATGGCACGGATTATCGACGGCATCACCGCCGCCCACGGCGCCAGCTACGAGATTAAATGGCAGCAGGGCTATGCGGTGGGCAACAACCACGACGCCACCAATCATATCGCCCGCGAAGCCATAGCCCGCCATTTCCCGGCAGGTACGCTGCAGCTGCAGGATAAGGCGCTATTCGGCAGCGAGGATTTCTCCTCCTACCAGGAGAAAATCCCCGGTACCTTTCTGTTTATCGGCTGCGGCAATGCGCAAAAAGGGGCGACGTGGAACGTGCACAACCCGCATTTTCGCATCGACGAAGATGCGCTGGCGGTCGGCATTAAGACCCATATCGCGCTGGTGAGTGAGTTGCTGAACGAGGAATAATTCAGGCGATTGCCCGGCTATTTCACCGGGCAATCATTGCTGATTTTAATAAATTTCTCGTTATAGATAATGTAGTGGTTGCCGGGCTTACGCAGCGACGGCTGGCGAACGACATCGCCGGGGCGCAGATACCAGGCGTCACCCTCCTCTTCCGTGGTGTCGCATCCCGGTTTTATCAGCAGCTTAAACCAGGTATTGCCGGTATTACTGACGCTCCCCGCCGCTTTATCGAACGCCCATTTAAACTGAACCTGCCGCGGGCGTACCACCAGAATGGTATCCATCACCACCACCGGCTCCATGCTGATCTGCCCGCCCGCCGGGGCGCGCATCACCAGGTTGCGGGTGGGAATTTCACGAAACGAGACCCGATAGTAGCGTTCGCGGTTATCCTTCGGCCCGTGATAATAGAACTTAAAATATTCGCTTTCACCCGCCTGCAGCGTCAGCTGGCGCGGGGCGAACAGCAGTTCGCCGTCCGCCGGGCGGGCACGAACCTCATGGCCGCCGGGCCGGTCGATACCCACCACCGACACCCGATATAGCCGCGCGCTTTTATTGTTGTTAATCACCCTTTTCGCCGCAAACTCAGCGTCAGAGGCCAGCGAAAAGGTCAGATTACCGACAGAAATCGCCTGCGCCAGCGGCGCGGCCAGCAGCCACAGGCTCGCCAGCGTCAGCTTAATTAATGTTACGCCACGTCGCCTGGACATGAATCTCTCCTGAAGCGCTGACCTCGCCAAACCAGCCGTTGTCGGTGATGGTGCGCAGCGAGATAGGATCGTCCATGGCAATCGAAAAGCGCACCGTTGTTTTATCCATCTGCCCCACATCGCCGGAAATATCAGTCCACGGCGTGGTCAGCCATAGCGCATCGGTCATGTCGTGCCAGCTATTGTCGCAGCCGGCGTCGTAACTTTTCGTCGCCCCGCTTTGGGTAATGAAAGAGAGCGACGCCGGGAATGGCACCTGCGCGGTACCGTCCGCCGAGCTGAACAGGCAATACGAGCGCCCGCTAATCGCCTGTGACGGGCCGGTAACTTTAATCAACACCTCATCGGCGGCGGTTTTGCCGCTGGTGGTGACGATGTAGCCGAAATCCAGCGCCGGTTCGCCGCTGCCGACGTAACCCTCACGTGACGGCGCCGAAGTGTACTCATCGGAGATAATGCTGATGCTGAAATCACGCGGTTTGATAATTAACGTATTCGAAGTAGAAAACTCATACCAACCTGACTCTGGTGAAGTCGTATTCTGAAAACGGAAGTTAAACAAATCTTTAGTGTTAATGTCGCTTATACCCAACGCCACCATCTGCTTAAAGAAGTTGCTCGAGAAAAAGACGTAGATCGCATCCGAACTCTTCATTTCGTTGAACGTGTAGTAATAAGCCGTATTGCTCACCGGTTTCCACGAGCTGCCGTTGAGACTGAACTGCATATCGTACGCCCCGACGGCCGACGCCAGCGATGAGTTAGCGATTGCCGGGAAGATATGTATCGAGGTATTGCTCAAGCCATTGGTTTGCAAATTATAGTTGACCATTTTGCAGCTTAAACCCGCACGGCTACCAATAGTCTGCGTCTGGCAATCGGCATTGCCTTCGCCCAGCGTCGGTACGCCATCGCTGTTAATAAATACTTCTGCCAGAGAGTGGGTGTTGATGAGCCTGAGATTCGCCGCTTTGGTGTGAGTAACGTTACGGACGTACCAGTTACCTGATGCCTGATCTTTACAGCGCTGGCCGAGGCTTGCATCGTAAGCCACGGATGTCTGACAGGCATTAATGGTCATCGTAAAGCTACCGCCAACCGGCATCTGTTGTAGATACTGATAGAAAGCATCAGACATCATGCCGTGCATCCACTTAGCGCCGCCGCTGGTTACCGTCGCGCCATAAAAACCGCTAGCGTCGGTAGTCTGCGGCTGAATCAGGCTGGTCGCCATATCGCAGCCGCCATACCAGTTAATACAGCGTAGCCCCAGCAGCGGATGGGATACCGGGGAATTTTCCAGCCACATGTCGAACTTCCAGTTTGCATTGAGCCCGGTGTTATAGCCGTTATCGATATAACCCAGGCTCTGCTGATAAATCGTGCCTGATCCGTTGTATTTTAAACCCGTCCAGCGGTTTGCACCGGTCATACGCGGATCCAACGCGCCGCCAGGGGTGACGAAGAAGTTATCATCAGAGTTGTTTTCAACGAAGACGAATTCGCGCGCTGGCGCATCGCTCCAGGTGGTTTTCGAGATCGCGGCATAAGTTTGCGATATCGACAGTTCCGCGAGCATCGCTACCATCAGAGCTAGCCACTTAGCTTTCATTACCTTCTCCTGTCTGCTGCACCGCCGCCCATGAAGAGAGACCGCTGCATACTACGTCCCCTACCCACACCGCGCCGCGCGCCTGGCTGAGCTCCAGCGCCACTTCACAGGTTTTATTTCCGCCGTAGCTAAAATCAATGGTGGGATATTTTTTATCGACATCCATGACAAATTCACCGTTCTCATCGGTGCGGGTGCGCCCGATATGGTTATTAATGCGCGCGTTCGCCAGCAGCGTGCCGTCTTCGGCGCGGATGCGCCCGGAGACGGTGACCATTTGCTTCACTTCCGGCTCGATCACCGCCACGTTACCGGGATAAAGCGTCAGGTGACTCTTACGACCGCTGACAATGTCGTAGCTGTCGATCGAGTTTTTACTGTTCTGCAGTTCGACTTCATAGCGGCTGTACGGCGACAGCGGCAGGTAGTTGCGTTTACCGCTGAGCTGCACGATGCGCCCGTTAACCTTAGCGCTGAGCTTGCCGTCGTCTTCCAGCCCGGTATTGAAGATCACTCCGGCGTTGCCGTCGGTTCGCCCGCTGGCGGCGATATTTTTCCCCTGCCAGCCGACGCTGCCGCTGGCGGTCAGGTTGGTGTTCACGTAGCCGTCGGCGCCGCTGTTGACGTTCAGCGTGCCGTTGGTGTAGCGCGTTTCGAACTGCGTATAAGCGCCGCCGCTTAAGGTTTTGTCGTCGCCGGTATCGCCGGAAATCGCCCGCGAAATATTGGCGCCGACGGTTCGAATCGCCCCTTCATTAAACTGCTTACGCGCCGAAATGTTGGCCATGGTATAGCCGTTCTGATGGGTCATCCCGGCGCTGAACCAGTTGCCCAGCGGCAGTGATAAATCGAGGGCGATATATTTCCCGGTGTTGGCGTTGCTATCGCCGTTGTTATAACGCTGTAAGCCCGCGCGCAGGCCTAGCGAGCCAAAAGAGCCGCTATAAATCGTCTGGTAATAATCCGCCGTGTAGTAATGGCTGTTGTAGCGGCGGTCATCGTTGTAGCTGATGCTAAAAGTGCCTAGTTTTGACCACAGGGCGTTCAGGTTCAGCGTGCCGCCGATCGCCCGGTTGTCGGCATCGCTGCGGCGCAGCTTATCGCCGATAACGGTCTTTTCCTGGTTAATCCACAGCGAGCTAAAGCCGCCGGGTAAGGTGGCGCTGACGCTGCCGATGCTGCTCCAGGAGCTGTCGCTGGCCAGCATGTTTTGCAGGTTGATATTCACCGCCTCGGTCAGCGGCAGCGTGATGCGCGTTTCGCCGACGGCATTGTTATCATAACCGTAGCCGGTGGCCGCCCAACTGAGCGTGCTCAACGATCCGGAAGCCGATGCCCCCGCCAGCCAGCTCTCTTTCGCCGGCTGCGTCTTTTTACCGCTTTCCGACCAGCGGTCCATATGGAAACTGCCGCCCCAGATTTGCCAGGCCAGCGGCGCGCCCACGCCGCGTCCGCGAGTAAACAGCTTGTTGACGCGTTGGGTGCGTTTGCTGACCACTCGTCCGTTGACGATAACTTCGACGTCAACGTCGTAAATACCGTACGGCAGGCCTCGGGTATCAACTTCATGATTCCCCATGACGAAGTTCTGCACGCTTAACAGGCGCCCGTCACGCATCAGGTGGACCTCGCCTGCCGCCGGTAAGAATGCCACCACCGGCGTCGCCGACTGGCTGTTATCAAATACCGTCGAGCTGGCCTGGTTGCCCCACGACGCGCCGTAGATTTTACCGGCCGAAATCGCGGTCATCGGCCCCAGCGATTGTAAGTTCCAGGTATCCAGCATTCCGCCGGCAAAACGGTGCCCGGCGAAGTCGCGCTCGTACATCGCTTTATACAGTTCGTTGTCCTGGTGGCTGGTGCCGATGCCGTACAGCGAGCCGTCGAGCACCACGTGATGCTCGCGCAGCGCGCTAACGCTATTGAGTGACAGATAGCTGGAGGTATTACTGCCACCGCTACGCATCTGGTTGTTGTAGACCCCGAGGTTGTAGGTAAGGTTATTACTGAAACTTTTAACGCTCGACTGGCCAATATCCTCGCTGCGCGACCGCAGCACGGTTCCCAGCGCCTCACGTTTCACCACCAGTTGCAACAGCAACTGGCGCAGACTAAGTTGTAACTGCGCAGCATCGGTTAAGGGGATCTTCAGCGCGTCGTTGAAAGCCTCATTGGATAAACGACTGAGCTGTTGACGTGTCTCGTCGCTGACGCGAGCGTTGTCATCGCCCTCTTCAAGGGTGATTTGCCGAACCCGCAGCACGTCGCCATCAAGCCAGATATACGCGGCGCCGATACGCTGATCGTTCTGATTATCGCGGCTGCCTTCAAGATGAATAAACAGAGGAATGCTCATGCCGTCCTGCAAAGCCTGGCTGAAAGCCTGCGGGATAATCACGCCGCCGATTTGCTGCACGCGCTCGGCGGCCATGCTGTCGCTATAAGGCGCCAGCAAAAGAACCATGCCGGAGGCAAGCAGCGCGTTCAGTCCAGGGGTGATCCGTCGTAAAGGCATAGTCTTAATCCATCAGCACACATGTCTATTTCACGGGAACAAACTGCTCGCCCTGCCAGAGCGCGACCCGTCCTTTTTTGTCAGCAATATTGACGCGCGTGAAGCGACGCGATTTCCCCGGCATCAGGTAGTAATTTTCTTTGCACTCTTTGCCATCGGCGATTTTCAGACACGGGCCGTAGGCGATGATGCGCAGGGTGGCGTTACCGGTATTGGTCAGTGTGTCGCCGGCAAACTGGTAGCGAAAATTAGCCTGACGCGGCGCCACCACCAGAATGGTGCCGATGCGGGCTGAAGCGGTGGCCACCGCGCTGCGCTGGGAGCCATTGCGCTGGGCATCGCTTAAGGCCTGATCGAACCAGACAATGCGGTAGTAGCGCTCTTTATCATCCGCCGGGCCTTTGTAGAAAAAGCGCACCACTTCACTGGCCTTTGCGGGCAATAACAAGCTGGCGGGGGTCAACAGGACTTCATCCTGTTTATCCATCGGGATCACTTTGCCGCCATCCAGCGGTGAAGAGAGACGTTCCAGATGAATGTTGATTAAGCGGCCGCTGTCGGTGGTATTTTTAATCTCTTTACTCAGCGTGCTGCTGCCGCTGTTCATAAAGGAAGAGATATCGCCGACATCCAGCGCCAGCGCGGGATTCGCCAATCCCAGCAGCAGGCCAATGGCCAGAAGATGTTTTTTCATAAGCGTTCAGTCCATGAAGAGGCAGGGGTATTCCCCCTGCCCGGTGCTACGAGAAAATCAGCTGGTCCAGGTTGCGTCGAACTGCACGCTCACGTCACCGCTCCAGATCCCTTCCGGCAGCGTGCTGTAATCGGTTACCGCGGTGGTGCCGTCGGTGGTACCGCTGATGATGGAGAAGTTAAAGCCGTCCTGCGCGGTGGTGCGGCCTGCGGTGTTGTAGCCGTTAGACAGCGCGCTGAGGTTGCCGCCCAGTACGCCGTTAGCGGTGTCGATCATGATGGTGTCAGCACTCTTTTCTACCGCGGCGCCGTTATAATCCACGCCCACGCTCAGCGTTGAGCCGGAGGTATCCAGCTGAGTCAGAGTGTTAGTAATAAGACGTGAAGTCAGTTTGAAGGCAGTCGCCGTGGTATCGCCTTCAACAGCAACATCAAACAGACCTTTTTGTGAGTTAAAGCCTTTAATCCCTTCGGCATACTGGAAAGCCAGGCTGCCAAGCGGGGTAACAACCAGTTTGCTGGAGGTGTCTTTTTTCGCGGTTGCAGACCAGGTAGCAACGGCCTGAGCAGTGACATCAGCAGCCTGAGCAACACCCATTCCAGCAAACGCCGTTACCAGAGCAATAGCAATAACCTTTTTTTTCATAGCTTTTTCATCCTGAGTTTAATTAAGGACAAGTCGTCCCGGTGTACCACTAAATAAACGTTACATAACTAATTTATAAATTTTTGAATACAGCTTGGCCTCAGCATTTCGCCGATGGGTATAAATAGTTTTCACACTGCAATTTTCAATTCTGGCTATAGATTTCGGATGCATTCCCTGGGCCGTCATTCTGATCACCGTCATTTCCCGGTCAGTAATTTTTTCTTTCTTAATATCTTTACGCAGAAACCGACCATTAATTACATAGGCCAGATCTTTTCTTATATCGCGCGCGAGGTCGACATACACCACGCCGCGAATATCACCGTTGTAATACCAATAATTGGCTAACGCTTCTGACTTTCTCGCGGCAATCAGAATGATTTGTTTGCCCTTGGCCTTGGCTAACCAGTCGTTGTCATAGCGAATAAAGTAATTTAATGCATTGGTACTCAGATTGATAAACAAAAAGTCCTTACATATTTTATCCAGTGACAAATAAATAAGTTCTTCAATATCTAAGATGAGTTCCGACAAGCCTTTTAAAAAATAAGTATCATGTGCTGGCCAAATACACTTATCAAGGGAGCATTGATCGTCCATATACTGTTTATCCTCTTCATCCTGGAATACTACCTTTCACCCCATCGCCGATAGCCAGGCCTGCAGAGATTAAACCTGCAAATTACCCCTGTTTAAATTAGTCATAATAAAACACCAGCGGCATTATTTAATCATTAATAATGTCGAAATTATTTATCGATTTATATTTTTTTGTTGGATTCAAATTTAGGTTTTTTCTGATTAAGTGTCAACAAGCAGGATGTGAAGCTAATTCTCATTTATGTCAATTTTTTGCTTTTTGCAGAAATCCTATTTTTTGCTCAAAAACAAAAAACATTTAATTTCATGTGGTTATTGATCGAAAATTCCTACAATCCGAATCGATTATTATATCATCCAGGATCATAACCCTAATTCATTAGGAATATTCTTAATGGATGAGATAAATGAAGTTGCGAAAAATCTTAATAACACATAAAAGTAAGAAGATAATACCGCAAAATAGCCATTTACAAGACGATCCGCCCAATCATAAGCTGCGTGAATGGTTTTAAGCACCGCACAAAATGCCTAAACATAAACATAAAAACCGCTTGCAGAGGACTATTAGTCCCATGAAAGAATGATATCTAAGAGAATGAGATTAGTTCTCATATTTCTTTCTTATTTGCTCTCATTTTCATTAGTGTAGACCATCACGCTATGATTGCCGCTGGCATGTTTCTTTTACCTTGCAGGTAAGCGTTTCATCACGCTTTCATTATTTTTTCGCCTTACCGTCATCGAAAGTTCACACAAAACGCGATTAATAGTGACCAGTTTATGACGAACCAGGACACTCTTATGAACAGCTCTCTTGCCGCGGTGGCGGAAACCGAATTTTCGCTAATTACGCCCATCGCCCCAACCCGGCAGCGGAAAGTCTTAAGCGTGCGCAACCTGAGTAAATCTTATAATGCGCAGCAAACCGTGCTCGATAACATCAGCTTTGACCTCCATGCCGGCGAGCGGGTGGGCGTGATTGGCCGCTCGGGAGCCGGGAAATCCACACTGCTGCATGTCCTGAACGGCACTCATAGCGCCACCGGCGGTGAAATACTCAGCTTTCCGGAAGTGGGTATGCCCCATGATGTTTCACGCCTGAAAGGACGCGCGCTCAATGCCTGGCGCAGCGAATGCGGCATGATTTTCCAGGACTTCTGCCTTGTGCCGCGCCTTGATGTGCTGACTAACGTACTGCTCGGCCGCCTGAGTCAAACCTCAACCCTGAAGTCGCTGTTTAAGGTTTTCCCCGACGCCGACCGGGCGCGCGCGATTTCCCTTCTCGAGTGGATGAACATGTTGCCGCACGCCCTACAGCGGGCGGAAAACCTCTCCGGCGGCCAGATGCAGCGCGTAGCAATTTGCCGTGCGCTGATGCAAAACCCCGGGATCCTGCTGGCGGATGAACCCGTCGCCTCGCTCGATCCCAAAAACACCCAGCGCATCATGAATGTACTGCGGGAAATCAGCGACCAGGGGATTAGCGTGATGGTCAACCTGCATTCGGTCGAACTGGTCAAAGAGTACTGCACCCGGGTCATTGGCGTCGCCAAAGGCCGCATCATTTTCGACGATCATCCGGCACAGCTAACTCAGGATGTCCTGCATCGGTTGTACGGCGATGAAATTAGCCAATTGCATTAATTTCCTTTAGTTAAAAACACACAGGCAAAATAATGAACAAACACATTAATGGCGCAGTTCGTTTATCCGCAGCAATCGCAGCTCTGTTACTGACGTGGCAAGCGAGCGCCGCTGAACAGCCGAAGGAATTAAATCTGGGGATCCTCGGCGGTCAAAACGCCACGCAGCAAATTGGCGATAACCAGTGCGTGAAACAGTTCCTTGATAAAGAGCTGAAGGTCGATACCAAATTACGTAACTCATCCGATTATTCTGGCGTCATTCAGGGACTGCTGGGCGGGAAAGTCGATGTCGTATTAAGTATGTCGCCTTCTTCTTATGCCTCGGTCTATATCAATAACCCGAAAGCCGTCGATATTGTCGGTATCGCCGTTGACGATAAAGATCAATCCCGCGGCTACCACTCGGTGGTCATCGTCAAAGCTGACAGCCCGTATAAAACGCTGGACGATTTAAAAGGCAAAGCTTTTGGCTTCGCCGACCCGGATTCCACTTCCGGTTATTTAATTCCAAACCACGCCTTTAAACAGAAATTCGGCGGCGACGCGGATAACAAATACAATAACTTCTTCTCCAGCGTGACCTTCTCCGGCGGCCACGAACAGGACATTCTCGGCGTGCTGAACGGCCAGTTTGCCGGCGCGGTCACCTGGACCTCGATGGTCGGCGACTACAACAGCGGCTACAGCGTGGGCGCTTTCAATCGCCTGATTCGCATGGATCATCCGGATCTGATGAAGCAAATCCGGATTATCTGGCAATCGCCGCTGATCCCGAACGGCCCGATCCTCGTTAGCAATGCGCTGCCAGCGGACTTCAAAGCCAAAGTCGTCACCGCGCTTAAAAAACTGGATACCGACGATCACGCCTGTTTCGTGAAAGCGATGGGCGGTACTCAGCACATCGGCCCGGGCAGCGTGGCCGATTTCCAGCAGATCATCGATATGAAACGCGAGCTGGTTAGCGCGCGTTAATCCCGCACCGATGCCGCCGTCCGCGACGCAATGCGGACGGCGGCGCTACGTTAAAGACCTTTTCGCCGCATGAATAATACCCATACCGAATTTGAACGTTATTACCAGCAGGTCAGGACACGGCAAAAGCGCGATACCTTCGGCTGGTCGTTGGTGCTGCTGGCGCTCTACTTTGCCGCCGGGCACGCCGCCGAGTTTAATCTGCCCACTATCTGGCGCTCGTTGCCAAACTTTCTCGACTATATGTTCGAGACGCTGCCGACGCTGCATCCGGGCGTTCTGTTAGCCGATTCACATACCAAAGGCTCGCTGGCGTACTGGGGCTATCGCCTGCCAATTCAGCTACCGCTGATTTGGGAGACGCTGCAGCTGGCGCTGGCCTCCACGCTGGTGGCGGTCGCGGTAGCGACAATACTGGCTTTCCTCGCCGCCAATAATGCCTGGTCACCCGCGCCGCTACGCTTCGCCGTTCGCGTGCTGGTGGCCTTTTTACGCACCATGCCTGAGCTGGCCTGGGCGGTCATTTTCGTCATGGCGTTCGGTATCGGCGCGATCCCCGGTTTTCTGGCGCTGATGCTGCATACGGTCGGCAGCCTGACCAAACTGTTCTATGAAGCGGTGGAAAGCGCGCAGGATAAACCGGTGCGCGGGCTGGCGGCCTGCGGGGCATCGGCGCTGCAGAAGGTGCGCTTTGCCCTGTGGCCGCAGGTGAAACCGATTTTTCTCTCCTACGGTTTTATGCGCCTTGAGATCAACTTCCGCTCATCCACCATTCTTGGCCTGGTAGGGGCCGGCGGGATCGGCCAGGAGCTGATGACCAACATTAAGCTCGATCGTTACGATCAGGTCAGCATGACGCTGCTGCTGATCATTATTGTGGTGTCGCTGCTGGATATGCTTTCCGGCCGCCTGCGCCAGTGGGTTCTGGAGGGGAAAAAATGAGCCAATGGCAACATCAACCGGATATCGCCGCCAGCCGCCGCCAGCATCAGGCGCTGTATAAGACCCAGGGGCGATACCTGCGCTATGTCGGCCTGCTGGCGCTGGCGAGCGTACTTTATTACGTCTGGTTCTTTATGCAGTTCGGTATTAGTAGCGAACAACTGGCGACCGGTCTACAGCAGATGGGGCGCTATCTGCTGCGGATGTTTGTCTGGCACGACTTCTGGAACTGGCCGTTTGCCTATTACTTCACGCAAATCGCCATTACGCTTGCCATCGTCTTCGCCGGGACGATTACCGCGACGGTCATCGCGCTGTTGCTGTCATTCCTGGCGGCGCGCAATATTATGCGCGGCGTGATTCCCGGCATTATCGCCGTGTTGATGCGCCGCTTGTTTGACATGCTGCGCGGTATCGATATGGCTATCTGGGGTCTGATTTTCGTGCGCGCCGTAGGGCTCGGGCCGCTGGCGGGGGTACTGGCGATTATTATGCAGGATACCGGCCTGCTGGGCCGCCTGTATGCTGAAGGCCACGAGGCGGTAGACCGTTCGCCGGGCCGCGGCCTCACCGCCGTCGGCGCTAATGGTCTGCAGAAACACCGCTTCGGCATTTTCACCCAGTCGTTCCCGACTTTCCTGGCGCTGAGTTTATATCAGATTGAATCCAACACCCGTTCCGCCGCGGTATTAGGTTTTGTCGGCGCGGGGGGGATTGGCCTCATTTACGCGGAAAATATGCGTTTGTGGAACTGGGATGTGGTGATGTTTATTACCCTGTTGCTGGTCGCGGTGGTCATGGTGATGGACACCCTCTCCGCCTGGCTGCGCCGCCGTTACATCGGCGGCAGCGTAGTGCCGTTGTATCAAAGTCAGCAATAACCCCTCTCCCCGGTGGCGCTACGCTTACCGGGGTTACCAATCAGGGAAAACGTCTTTTTATTCGAGGCGCCACGCCAGCACCGGCCAGCCGTGCCGGGCGTTGGCTGCCAGCAGTTGCGGACAGGGATTGACCAACCGCACGCGATCCGCATGCAGGCACAGGGGCAGGTCGTTTATCGAATCGGTATAAAAAGTGACTTCGCCAGTATAGTCAGGATGCGCCTCGCGCCACTGCGCAAGGCGCGTCACTTTACCCTGCTGATAGCTCGGGGTACCGGCAATCACACCGCTGTAGCCGCCATCCGCCATTTCAACATCAATACCCAACGCCTGTTCAATCCCCAGCTCGGCGGCTATCGCCTGCACCAGCAGCGTCACCGAGGCGGAGATCACCAACATTTTTTCCCCTCGCGCCTGTAAGGTACGAATAACGTCCCATGCCTGCGGGTAGACCCGCGGCAACACCTTTTCGCGCACAAACCGCGCCACCAGCGTATCCACCTGCGTCTGCGGGATGCCGATCAGCGGCGCCTGAATCAGCGCAACATAATCGGCGATATTCATTTCCCCGCGGTCGTAATCCGCCATCAGCTGCGCCTCGCGCGCCAGATATTCCGGATCGCTCACCCAGCCTTCGCGCACCATAAACTGGCTCCACAGCGTACTACTGTCCCCTTTAATCAGGGTGTTATCCAGATCGAAAATCGTCACAGCATTAGACATCGGTCATTTTCCATAATCAGTAATATAAGCCTGCGAGAGCATGTATAAAGAAGATGACAGGAGCATGATCCGCCAGCGCTTTCAGCCCACCCCGCCAAAGCACATCGCCAGCAGCACCAGTAGCAATAGTAGCGGGTAGATCCGCACGTGCCAGCGATCGGGGAGTTTTGCCAACCAGCGCGATGCGCCCCGCAATCCCAACCAGCTCCCGGCCACCAGCAGCCCGGCCGCCAGCCACCAGATATTACCGATGAAACCGGAGGGCAGCGCCGCCATCGGCGCCATCAGCAGCCACGTCAGGCTGGCGGTCGCCGCCAGCGGCAGCGTCAGCAGGTTGGCCATTGCCGCGGCCTGCGCCATCGTCGCGCCACGCCGGCGCATCAGCGGCACGGTCATCACGCTGCCGCCAACGCCAAGGAAGGCGGCAATCAGGCCAATCCCGCCGCCAAGGATAGTCTCGCGCCCTGCACTCGACGGTGCGCAAGCCGTCGACCGCGCCATAAAGCCGGGGCGAACGTAGCAATCCACGATGGTCACCGCCAGGTACAAAATGAACAGCCAGCGGATCCACTCGCCGTTGACCCTCAGCGCCAGCGCCGCGCCGGCAATACCGCCGATGGCGATGCCGCCAAGTATCGGCAGCAGGGAGCGCCAGTGAACCGTTCCGGCGCGCAGGTGGCGGCCGCTTGCCAACAGCGACGTGCACAGCATCACCAGCGCCGACGTCGCTACCGCTATTTGCATCGCCTGACCGCCTACTGCGCCCTGATGGCTCAGCAAGAGGTAAAGCAGCGGCACGGTAACAAAGCCGCCGCCGAAGCCAAACAGCCAGGTGGTTACCCCGGACAACAGTCCGCAAACAAAAAGCCCAAATATCATATACCGTTCCTCCATTCAGGGAGGTAACGATATAGAATAGCGGAATGGCTGACTTACGATTAAAAGCCAATATATTACGATTTTCAGCCAGGAGAGTACGCATGCGCAATATCGCGATTAATGATGTCGATCATCTGCCGCGCCGGGTATTAGGCCTGGGTAGCGATTATCCGCCTGACACCCTTTTACCGCGCCATCATCACCGGCGAGCGCAGTTTCTCTATGCCGTGAATGGCTTGATGAAAGTCGAAACCGATGACGGTCAGTGGCTGGTGCCGCCGTTCAGCGGCGTATGGATACCCGCTAACAAACCGCATCGCGTCTGGATGCCGGGCGTGAGCACCCATAGTCTGTATATCGAACCGCAGGACGCGCCGCGCGCCGGGGTACGCTGCGAAGTATTGCAGGTTTCGCCGCTGCTACATCAACTGCTATTGGCCGCCTGCCAGTTGCCGCTGTTGTATGAAGAGAGCGGACATGATGCGGCGCTTATCGCCCTATTACTGTTTGAACTGCAGGCCGCCCCGCCGCTGCCGATGTTTACGCCGCTACCGCAACATCCGCGGCTGGCTGAACTATGCAGCGCGTTTCTCCGCCAGCCGGAGATTCACAGTACGCCGGAGCTGTGGGCCCAAAAGATGAGTCAAAGCCTGCGTACCTTCAACCGCCGCTTTTTGCAGGAGACCGGGATGGCGTTTCGCGACTGGCGTCATAAAGCCTGCCTGATGTACGCTCTCACCGCCCTGCGAGAAGGACGAAGCATTACCGACGTGGCGTTAAGCCTTGGCTATGAGCATCCGGCGGCATTTACCGCCATGTTCCGCAAAGCGATGGGCTATGCGCCAGCCTCTTTTATCCGCCATCTTAAAGGAGGCACGCCTGTCTCTCGCGTCAGATAAATAAGAACATCCTGATTCTGGCCTGTTATATTTTGATTTAGATAGTAAACATTTATTAATAAATAAAATCACCGCGTTTACTATCTGAAAAATGTGCTTATTACGGTACCGGCGAATTTATGCCTGCGGTACGTAAGTTTTCGTAAATTTTGCGTTTCATCATTCTGACGTTTCCCTGAATACGCTATAAATGGCGACGGTCGATCCCTAACATGAAAATAACGACATGAAGCCCAAACTCAGCCACGCTTTATTACTTGTTCCTTTATTGATTTTGGCAGGATGTTCATCTTCCCCAAAAAAACCGCCCAAGGCGGTGGCGCAGCATCATTATGAGCCGATCGACAGCGGCTCCGACGATCTGATACCGGTGCTGGCCGCCCTGCACGATCAGATGCACACCTGGGACGGCACCCCTTATGAATGGGGCGGCACCGACCAGAGCGGCGTCGACTGTTCCGGCTTTGTCTGGCGTACGCTGAAGGACCGCTTCAATCTGCCAATGGACCGCGTGACCACCGGCGATCTTCTGCATATGGGCGTGCGGGTTAGCAAGCAGCAGTTACGACCTGGCGATTTAGTCTTCTTCCGCATTCACGGCGGCATGCACGTCGGTTTCTACGATACTGACCACAACTTCCTGCACGCCTCCGCCAGCCAGGGCGTCATGCGTTCGTCTCTGGATAATCCGTACTGGAACCGCGTCTTTTATCAGGCGCGGCGCTTGCCGAAGGAATATAACGCGCAGATCACCATGAATAACGACGATCTGCATCTGGCGAAAAACCGCTAATCCAGACAAATAAAAACCGCGGCGCTCAGGGCCGCGGTTTTTATTTTTATTACGCTCAGTTTTATCAGAACTGATAGGTCATCCCCAGCGCGACGATGTCGTCATCGTTAATACCGAGCTTATTATCGCTCTTCAGCTGGTTAATTTTGTAATCCACAAAGGCGTTCATGTTTTTGTTGAAGTAGTAGGTCAGGCCGACGTCAATATAATTGACCAGATCTTCGCTGCCGACACCTTCAATATCTTTGCCTTTCGACAGTACATAGCCCAGAGACGGACGCAGACCGAAATCGAACTGATACTGGGCGACCGCTTCAAAGTTCTGCGCTTTATTAGCAAAACCACCGCTGATCGGGGTCATTTTGCGGGTCTCAGAGTACATTGTCGCCAGGTAGATATTGTTGGCGTCGTACTTCAGGCCGGTGGCCCAGGCTTCCGCTTTGGAGCCCTGGCCGCGCGCCAGCAGGTTCTGATCGTTGGTACGGTCAGAACTGGTATAAGCCGCGCTGACGGCGAAATCACTGCCGCCGAAATCATAGCTTAAAGAGGTGCCGAAGCCGTCGCCATTCTGTTTTTTCGCTTCACGGCCTTCGTTTTTGCCCTGATATTGCAGGGTCATATTCAGACCATCCACTAGGCCGAAGAAATCAGTGTTGCGGTAGGTCGCCAGGCCGCTGGCGCGTTTGGTCATGAAGTTATCGGTCTGCGCGGAAGAGTCGCCGCCGAACTCCGGGAACATATCGGTCCAGGCTTCAACGTCGTACAGCGCGCCGAGGTTACGACCATAGTCAAATGATCCAAACTCTTTTAACTTCACGCCGGCAAACGCCAGACGGGTTTTCTGCGAAGAATCGCTTTCGGTTTTATTGCCGGAGAATTCGGATTCCCAGCGGCCATAACCGGTCAGTTGATCGTTGATCTGCGTTTCGCCTTTGATACCAAAGCGAACGTAGGTCTGGTCGCCATCCTTGCTGTCATAATCGCTGAAGTAGTGCATGGCTTTCACTTTGCCGTACACGTCCAGTTTATTGCCGTCTTTATTGTATACTTCCGCTGCCTGTGAAGCCGAAGAAGCAACAAAACCCATCATCATTAATGCCAGTGAACGCTTTTTCATTATGTGGTCCTGGTGATTTATTTACACGCGCTTATCAATTCCGGGCGAAGGCCCCGTCAAAAACTGGAGGTTTTTTAACGCTGTAGTGTTAAATATTTATGACGAAATGGAACTTTTTATAAAAAAGAATGTTTAAATATTTCCGTCATAAATATGTCATCTTGCCTGCGCAGAATGCCCGATCCGCGCAATAAAATGGCTTGACCAATACGCCAGCAGTTGGCAAGCGGCCTGACTCCTGTTACAACATCAGCTCGATCTCGATATTCCTTTTGAACGGCAGAAAATCATGAGTGATAGCCAGACGCTGGTGGTAAAACTGGGCACCAGTGTTTTAACGGGCGGATCCCGACGCCTGAACCGCGCCCATATCGTTGAGTTAGTGCGCCAGTGCGCGCAGCTGCATGCCATGGGGCACCGCATTGTGATTGTGACTTCCGGGGCCATCGCCGCCGGACGTGAACACCTCGGCTACCCTGAACTGCCCGCCACCATTGCCTCAAAACAGCTGTTGGCGGCAGTCGGCCAAAGCCGTCTTATCCAACTGTGGGAGCAGCTTTTCTCTATTTACGGCATTCATGTCGGCCAGATGCTGCTGACCCGTGCCGATATGGAAGATCGCGAGCGGTTCCTCAACGCCCGCGATACCCTGCGCGCACTGCTGGATAACAATATTGTGCCGGTCATTAATGAGAATGACGCCGTCGCCACCGCTGAAATCAAAGTCGGCGACAACGATAATCTTTCCGCCCTGGCGGCCATTCTCGCCGGCGCCGATAAACTGCTGCTGTTAACCGATCAGCCGGGACTCTTTACCGCCGACCCGCGCAGCAATCCGCAGGCCGAGCTTATTAAAGATGTCTACGGCATCGATGACGCGCTGCGCGCCATCGCAGGCGATAGCGTTTCCGGCCTCGGCACCGGCGGCATGGGCACCAAGCTGCAGGCTGCGGACGTCGCCTGTCGCGCGGGCATCGATACCATTATCGCCGCCGGCAACCGCCCGGACGTTATCGGCCACGCGATGGAAGGCCTGCCGGTGGGCACCTGTTTCCACGCTCAGGAATCACCGCTGGAGAACCGCAAACGCTGGATCTTCGGCGCGCCGCCGGCCGGTGAAATCACCGTCGATGCCGGGGCGACCCAGGCTATTCTGGAAAGAGGAAGCTCATTGCTGCCAAAAGGCATCAAAACCGTCAGCGGGAATTTCTCCCGCGGCGAAGTTATCCGAATCCGCAGTAGCGAAGGCCGCGATATCGCTCACGGCGTAAGCCGCTATAACAGCGACGCCCTGCGCCTGATCGCCGGGCAGCACTCGCAGCAAATCGATGCCATCCTCGGCTATGAATACGGCCCGGTGGCCGTCCATCGCGACGATATGATTACCCGTTAAGGAGCTGAAAATGCTGGAACAAATGGGCATTGCGGCCAAAGCGGCCTCTTACCAACTCGCGCTGCTTTCCAGCCGCGAGAAAAATCAGGTTCTCAACAAGATTGCTGATTATCTGGAAGCGCAGACCGAAGAGATCCTGCGCGCTAACGCCGAGGACCTCAGCGACGCCCGCGCCAATGGCCTGAGCGACGCGATGCTCGATCGCCTGGCGCTGACGCCGGCGCGCCTGCGCGGCATCGCCGATGACGTGCGTCAGGTGTGTAGCCTGGCGGATCCGGTCGGCCAGGTGATTGACGGTGGTCTGCTGGATAGCGGCCTGCGTATCGAACGTCGCCGCGTACCGCTGGGAGTGATCGGCGTGATTTATGAAGCGCGGCCGAACGTGACCGTCGATGTCGCCTCTCTGTGCCTGAAGACCGGCAACGCGGCTATTCTGCGCGGCGGTAAAGAGACCTGGCGCACCAACGCCGCGACGGTGAAAGTGATTCAGCAGGCGCTTCAGGAGTGCGGCCTGCCGGCTGCCGCGGTGCAGGCAATCGAGAGCCCGGATCGCGCGCTGGTCGGCGAAATGCTGAAGATGGATAAATACATCGATATGCTGATCCCGCGCGGCGGCGCAGGCCTGCATAAGCTGTGCCGCGAACAATCCACGATCCCGGTGATCACCGGCGGTATCGGCGTGTGTCATATTTTCGTCGACGATTCGGCAGAGATCGCACCGGCGTTGAAGATCATCGTTAACGCCAAGACCCAACGCCCGAGCACCTGCAATACCGCCGAGACGCTGCTGGTACACCGTAATATCGCCGATACCTTCCTGCCTGCGCTGAGCAAACAGATGGCGGAGAGCGGCGTGACGCTGCACGCCGACCCGGCCGCTCTGCCCCTTCTGCAGAATGGTCCGGCGAAGGTGGAGCCGGTGAAAGCGGAGCAGTACGACGACGAGTATTTGTCACTGGATCTGAACGTGAAAGTTGTCGCCGACCTCGATGAGGCGATTGCCCATATTCGTGAACACGGTACCCAGCATTCCGATGCTATTCTGACGCGTACCCTGCGCCATGCGAATCGCTTTATTAATGAAGTGGATTCGTCGGCGGTATACGTTAACGCTTCTACCCGATTCACCGACGGCGGCCAGTTCGGCCTCGGCGCGGAGGTGGCGGTCAGCACCCAGAAGCTGCACGCCCGCGGGCCGATGGGCCTGGAAGCGCTGACTACCTATAAGTGGATTGGTTTCGGCGACGATACCATTCGTGCTTAACGCTAAGCGGGTGATGCAAAAGTAGCCGTTTGATTCGAAAGGGCATTGACGCATCACCCACTTAGTTTTAACCTTCTACCCCGTGCTTCACGCAGGTGAACGCGTCCTTTCAGGGCCGATATAGCTCAGTTGGTAGAGCAGCGCATTCGTAATGCGAAGGTCGTAGGTTCGACTCCTATTATCGGCACTCTCTAAGAAATTCAATGACTTAGGTTAAAATACCCAAGAAATTGTATCTTCTAAAATCACATCCAAACGCCTGTGTGTTGTACTGGCTTTGGTATCGTACAACATATGGGCAGGTAGTCACCAGGCTCAACCCTGTACAGATTCACTTTGAAGCCAGAAGACGTCGCCAGCGTCTCTAATCCTCATACCAAAACCCTTAGCAAAGTTCCACGCTTCGTGCGGCGCTCAAGGATGCAACACGTCGAGATGACGTTGCAGAGAATAAACAGGCGTAATGTTGGGAAGACTAACCGGATCGGGAAAGAATCCGGCTCTGCCACGGTTTCAGCCACCGGATTACAACGGCTACCTGATAAGAGAACATGCTGAGGCTTTAACGTCCCTGTGAAGGGATCATATTACTTGCGGATGTCGCTTCGCTCAGCCCTTTCTTATGTGCCCAACACGGCACGTAATTGTCATCTATAATCTGCACCATTGAAACTTTCGTTGTACTGTCTCTCTGCTGTACGTTGAGCGCTGGCAGATTCAGCGGAGGGGATATCATGTCAAAAGCTAACTAAAAAGCACCTACGAAGCGCAACAACCGTAAGATTCACGCTCGTAAATTCCTGGCAACACCAGAGGGGAAAGCCTGACTTGCTAAGAAGCAGGAAGAGCTAGAGGAAATCAAGCTGGCACGAGCGGCTAACAACATGTTTTAGAGGTGACTGTATGAAAAGCAGCCGTTATGATTGCAATACATTCAGAGTCATAAGGATTGGGACGTGGATACAGTCGAGGAACTTAACGGAACATACTTCTATGCGGGGCGTTCAAACCTCACCGCCTCCGAGCTATTTTTCATGGTCTTCTGTGAAAATGTTGTTGATCAACTTGGTTTAGGTCTTGTTGATTTCGGTGCTGTAGTTGCCATTGTATCTGGGCGTAATACTCTCCCTACAAGGGCAAAACCAAACGGTGCTGAAAAGGGAACATCCTATGCGTCTAAAGCCTCGCGAAAAGTGTTCAAAAAAGCGCAGTTCCCTTTCGGTATCAAACTACCTTCCGTTATTGGTGGTTATCCACCTTCTACAATCAGAATCAGGGCGGTAGCTAACATTGGAACCTTTACGGGCAGGGCTATTCCTGTCGTGGGGTGGGTTATCTTAGCTTCTGATATCTCTCAAATCACCTATCGCACTATCCGAGACTACAACGCTATAGCGCGGGGTAACGATAAGTTATGGTAAACAATGTTGAGCAGCGCGTTTATGAGCTTGTACGGCCTTACGCTGGCACGTACCTATTCAAGTTCAAGAAAGTAGAGCTAACACCTGAAACGGATCTTGATACTGACTTGAGTCTTGATGAGCTTGAAGCTGGTGAGTTAATGGATAAGTTTTTCGATGCGTTCAAGGTTGAACGAGGAAACTTTAAAATAGAAACTTACTATCCTGATCAGCCTGTTTCATGGAATCCATTTAAGAAAACAGAGCCTGTTCCTGTACCAGATTTCAATGTTGGTATGCTGATCGAATCAGCTAAAGCCGGAAGATGGTTGTACGAATAAGAATGCCCAAGCGCGTGTCCCTCTCTTAATGCCCGTTGAATACTTCGTTCGTAGTGCGTCTACTTTGGCCTGTGTGATCCCCAGGTAGGCGCGTGTGTGTTCGTGGAGCGATGCCCCAACATCTTACTAATGACCTCCAGATCTTCGCCGAGCGCTTTATCGGTCGGGAAATGCTGCGAACGATGGTGTTCAATTATATCGAGTGCGATTACAATCGGTGGCGTCGTCACAGTGCCTGTGGCGGACTCAGCCCGGAACAATTTGAAAATCAGAACCTCGCTTAGCGCCGTGTCCATATTACGTGGGTAAGATCACCCCACCTGATACGCCGCTATCATTCGCGTCGTTCTGGTCAGGCTATCCGCCACCTCCACTTCCGCAGTCGTAATCGCCATTCCCGCAGAACGCAGCGCCGAAATATCCGCGGCGATACGCTGGATGCCAAACCAGAACAGCCCATCCAGCGCATTGACCTGCAAACCACTTTCCAGCGCCAGACGTAACCGCTCGCGCGGCGCCTTTATCTCTTTTGCCAGCTGTTGATAGGGCGCGGCAGAGACCGCGTCCGGTCCGCTGCGAATAATCCGGCTCACAAAGCGATAACAAAACTCCTCCGGAACGGTGCTGAGATCGGCTTTCAGGCTGTAAACGCAGCCGCGCTTCTTACCATTAATCACCACGCTCTTTTGATTCAGCGCCAGCGCATGGCGTAAGCGATCCACCAGTTGCGGGGCGCGGATAAGCAATAAACGAAACGGCAGTTCGAAGCTGGTGGCGTAGTCGACATTCAGCAACGCAGTACGCAAACGCGTTTCACTGTTTGCCTTTTCCTGCTGACATTCAGCAATGACTTCCGCCCACTGGCGGGTAATACGCGGAGATTCGTTGCGCTCGATGAACTGAAATTTTTCAATCTGATAGTCAATACGTCCAGCCATTGCCGTTCCCTGTGGTTCACCATCTCGCTGATAGTTTTCAGCAGATTGCGTCTATTCGCAAGTAACGGCATTGAGCAATTTGCCAATGATGAAGCGGGCGCTCTCCCGGATAGCGGCGCGTTGCGCCTTATCCGGGCAACCTATGGCACTGGGCCCACCCATTGCACTGAATCTGTAGGCCCGCGCAAGCAGCGCCGCCGGGCATGGGCACAGGTAGGGAGCCGCCTGTACGCCGGATGGCGGCTGCGCCTTATCCGGCCTACGGTCCGTGCGGCCTGCCTTTAATTTATTCACCATGCTGACTGAAACTGCCGGTGTTGGTGGCCTCAAAATCGCTGAGACGTTACCGGAAGACCGGGACAGCCCGCATGAATGCGGGCTGAGGGCCGTGATTTGCAGGGACGCTGCCTCGGCCCGACCCGTAGCCTGTAGGGATAAGTCGAAGGAACCACGAAGTGGCGATTTTGGCGGCCAGAGCCCGGGGGTACAGGGGGCGGCGGCGACTGGCCGCCCCCTGTGCGCTCCCTGCGCCACGGAAAACATGTTGCAGAAAAATTAACCGGGAGCGCAAGATACTCTGGAGCGAAACGAGATAAACGCTTTTCTCAAGCTAAAAGGTTGCAAACCGATAACAGTATCTACCAGTTAGCGCCACCTTGGCCCCGCTAAGCGCGGCGCGACCGTCCTTACTGCAGCGCCTCAAGAATATGATACGCCGCCTTCACCCGCTCCGGGTTGGGGTAGCTTTTATTCGCCAGCATCACGATGCCGAGATCCTGTTGCGGAATAAAAGCCACGTAGCTGCCGAATCCGCCGGTGGAGCCGGTTTTATGTACCCAGGAGGCTTTCACCGGCGGCGCGGGCGGCTTGACCGCCGTTACCGGCGTCGCGGCAAGCGCAACCTTATTATCGCTGCCGTTAATCAGCACCTCGGGCGACACCGGCCAGTTCAGCATCTCCCAGCCGAGCCCCTGATACATCTCCCCAGCCCGCCAGTAGCGCGACTGCGCCAGCTGGATCCCCTGCCGCAGATTTTTATCCTGCACCGCTTCGCTGTTCATATTCGCCAGCACCCAGTGCGCCATATCCTCAATGCTCGACTTCACGCCGTAAGCCTCAGCGTCCAGCTGCCCCGGCGAAACATGTACCGCTTTACCGTCACGATAACCCCAGGCATAGTCCTTGCTCTGGGCGGGCGGTACGTTAATCCAGGTGTGGCTCAGTTTTAACGGCTGCAAAACCCGCTGGCTCATCGCCTGTTCAAAGCCCATGCCGGAAGGTTTCACCGCCAGCGCGCCGAACAGGCCAATGCTGGCATTGGCGTACAGCCGTTTACTACCCGGCGCCCACTGCGGTTGCCAGTTCTGATAGTAACGCAGTAATGCCGCTTCATCCGTCACCTCGTCCGGAACCTGCAGCGGCAGACCGCCTGCGGTATAGGTGGCGAGATGCAGCAGCGAGATCTCCTGCCACTGCTGGCCGGTGAGCTGCGGCCAGTACTTCTGCGCCGGATCGCTGAGCTTAATTTCTCCGCGCGCCACCGCATCGCCGCCCAGCACGCCGGTGAAAGTCTTACTAACAGAGCCCAGCTCAAACAACGTCTGTCGCGTCACCGGACGCTGGCCGGCGACATCGGCCTGGCCCCAGGTGAAATAGTAGGGTTTGCCGTGATAGATCACCGCCACCGCCATGCCCGGTATCGCCTGTTCTTTCATTAACGGGGTGATGGTCTGATTGACCAGTTCGCGCAGCTGCTCCGCCGTTTGCGGCGCGGCAAACGTCGAAAATGAGGCGCCCAGCAGCAGTACGCCTGTAAGGGATTTTTTCATCATGAAGTTTATTTCCATTATCGGTTCTCGCTCAATATCCACTCTCGTCCGGGCCCTTCAGACGCGCTCAGTGTCGGTGTTTTGCACTGCGCTGACAAACTGTTAAATTTAGCAGCAGGCTTTAGTTTTTCTAACGGATAATGTTATGACGCGCAGCTACCTTCCTCTTAATTCACTACGGGCCTTTGAAGCGGCCGCCCGGCATCTCAGTTTTACCCGCGCGGCGATTGAGCTTAACGTCACCCACTCCGCCATCAGCCAGCATGTGAAGACGCTGGAGGAACATCTTAACTGTCAGCTGTTCGTTCGCGTGTCGCGCGGCCTCAAGCTCACCACCGAAGGAGAAGGCCTGTTACCGGTACTCAATGAGTCGTTTGAAAGGATTGCCGGGATGCTAGACCGTTTCACCGGTCACCAGGCGCAGGAGAAGCTCAAGATCGGCGTAGTCGGCACTTTCGCCACGGGTGTGCTGTTCCCGCTGCTGCCAGCCTTCTGGCGCGAGTGTCCGCATATCGATTTGCAGATATCCACCCATAATAATCGCGTCGACCCCGCCGCCGAGGGGCTGGATTATGTGATTCGCTTTGGCGGCGGCGCCTGGCATGATACCGCCGCGCAGTATCTGTGCGCCGCCCCACTCTCCGCGCTGTGCGCCCCGTCGTTAGCTGCCCGGCTAAATACACCGAAGGATATTTTGCAGTTCACGCTGCTGCGTTCTTATCGCCGCGACGAATGGTCGGCGTGGATGCAGGCAGCGGGAGAATTGCCGCCTTCGCCAACCCATCGGGTTATTGTCTTCGACTCATCCGTGACCATGCTGGAAGCGGCGCAGGCAGGCTTAGGCGTGGCTATTGCCCCGGTAAAAATGTTCAGCCATCTGCTGGAAGAAAAACGCATTGTGCAGCCGTTTAAGATTCATATCGATCTCGGCAACTACTGGCTGACACGTTTGCAATCGCGTCCGGAAACGCCGGCAATGTTGCATTTTTCCCGCTGGCTGGCGGAGGCCTTAAAAGGGGTTAATTCGGCGGAGTAATGCGCCATCAGAAGACGCTCCCGAAGGAAATAGGAAACATTTGGAAATAACGCTTACACATTATGCATAGCGCTGGATTATGCAGCGTTTTTAATTTGCCCTGGCCTGCGCAGAAACGTTTTCCCCCCTGATAAAAAAAACAATAAAAACTTTAAAAACAACATTTTAATTAATTACCCGTCCCCATGACATCCTCTCCAGCCACCCGCTGACCATAAAATTATTATGGTTGCCAATATCAGATAAGTCCGATCAAGTGCATCGTTTATGTCTATTAATTTTCTGTAATTAAGTCACCGAAGCAATCAAAACGCGAAAACTGTTGCTGTATATTTCATCGCGATCAACACGCCAACATAGGTTATCTGGATACCCATCTGCACGGTATTCGCTTGCCGTGTTTGATTACCACTATGGTTATCCCCTTAAGTACATGGAGTTAAAATGAATAAGAAATTACTGCCTGTTGTAGCACTGATCCTGTCCGCGTCCGCCACCAGTGCTTACGCAGTTAACGGCAAGGTCAACTTCACCGGTGAAATCATCCAGTCAACCTGTACTGTGACTTCTACCGACCAGAACAAAGACGTTTTCATCGGTAAATACCCGACTACCGCGTTCAACGCTGTTGGCGATGTTACCGCTTCTAAAGCGTTCACCATCAACCTGGAAAAATGTGAAGCCGGTGATTACTCCCTGCGCTTCGACGGTGCGACCGTTGCTGGTAACCCGAACCTGCTGTCCGTTGATAACGCGAAAGGCGTAGGTATCGAAATCCTGACCAACGACGAAAAAATCGTCCCGATCAACCAGAGCGCAGACGACAACTCCCCGTGGGTTAACGTTGCAGCGTCTGACGACAACAGCGGCACTGCGGTATTCAATCTGAAAGCTCGCTACAAATCTTTCCTGAAAACCGTGGAAGCTGGCTCTGCTAACGCAAACGCCACCTTTACCATCGAGTACAAATAATTACGGATAAATGTTTTTGGCCATGGATGGCCGGTACCATTATTTGGAACGTGAAATGAAAAAGTTATTAACCGCTTTATTGTTATTTGTCTCGCTGGATACTTTTGCGGGTATTCAGGTCGATCAGACTCGGGTTATTTATAACGGCGGGGAAAAATCTGCGGCGTTATCCATTCACAATGATACCGATGAAACATGGATGGTTCAGACCTGGCTTGATACCGGTGACGCCACCGCAACGCCAACCAATTTACCGATGCAGGCTATTCCGCCGATTTTAAAACTGGCGGGCAATAAAGACGCTATTTTGCGCTTTGTTTATTCCGGCAGTGGATTACCGACCGACCGCGAAACCGTGTACTGGATTAACGTGCAGGAAATTCCGCCTTCGGCGAAACAAGAAAACGTACTGCAGATTGCGATCCGTACCCGCGTGAAGCTGTTCTACCGCCCTACCACGCTGAAAACCACCTTACAAAAGGAAGCGCAGGCCCTGACCTGGCGTAAACAAGGTAACGAGCTGGTCGTGACTAACAAAGGTCCGCTGCACGTGACTTTCGGCGTACTTACGCTGAAGAGCGGCGCGAAGACCTGGAAAGTGAATGCTGACATGGTTAAACCCATGGACTCTCTGAACATCAAATTGCCAGCCGGCGCGGCGGCAGCGGATCAGATGTCATTCACTTTTATCAATGATTTTGGCGGACATACGGAAATTAAAGATATCCGCATTCAGTAAGAGAGCAATACAATGGCTAGCCATAATAAAATAAGGACGATCCCTGGATGTCTGGCGCAGCACGTTCGCTTTGCTGTTTACGCCTCGACAATGTCATTACTGGCGACACCATTTGTCAATGCCGAAGAGCAATTCAATACCTCTTTCATCCGCGGGGCGAATAACGCCTCGCTGGTGCAAAACCTCTCTACCGGCGACGATATTTTACCGGGTAAATATGCCTTCGATATTTACCTGAATAAAAATCGCGTCGATCACCGGGAAATCGAATTTAAAAAAGATACGCCTAACACCCCGGGTTATTTCTGTTTAGATGCCGACAGCTACCGTTCATACGGCGTTCTGGTACCGGACACCGCCGGCAGCAGCGCCTGCTACGATCTGGTAAAAAATATTCCAGGCAGTAGCGTGAGCTGGAACGCCGCGCTGCAGGAGCTGAACATTTCCGTACCGCAAACCGAACTCGAAGCGCGACCACAGGGCGAGATTTCGCCGCTGGTCTATGACGACGGCATCAACGCCGGTTTCGTTAACTACGCTTTCAGCGGCAGCCACTCCCGTTTCTCCAGCGGCAGCGGCAAACAGGACAGCGACTACTACTTCCTGACCCTCAATAACGGCCTTAACGTCGGCGCGTGGCGTTTTCGCAACAACTCTTCCCTGTCAAAACAGACCGGGCAAAAAGAGCAGTGGAACCCGATTTCCACCTGGGCGGAAACCGATATCGCCTCCTGGCGCAGCCGTATTCAGATTGGCCAGAGCAACACCAATAATAACGTGTTCGATAGCTTCCAGTTCCGCGGCGCGCAGATTTCCAGCGTCCCGGAAATGCTGCCGGACAGCCGTCGCGGCTACGCGCCGGTCGTACGCGGTGTCGCCAATACCAACGCCCGCGTCGAAGTGCGCCAGAACGGCTATACCGTCTACAGCACCGTGGTGCCGCCGGGACCGTTCGCGCTGACCGATATTTCGCCAAGCACCCTCAGCGGCGACTTAGCCGTGACGGTTATCGAGGCGGATGGCTCGCGCCATAGCTTCACTCTCCCTTACTCCTCCGTGCCGAATATGCTGCGCGACGGGATCTGGGAGTATCAGGTGACCGCGGGTAAATACCACGACGGCACCAATAATTATCAGCCGCAATTTATCCAGGGCACCGTGGCCCACGGCGCCGGCTCCGACTATACGCCATACGGCGGGATTATCATGGCCGAGCACTATCGCTCCGGCGTGGTCGGGCTGGGTAAAAACATGGGCGAATACGGGGCGGCCTCCGTTGACGCCTCATGGTCTGATACCGATCTGGCTTCCGGCGAGAACAAACGCGGCGCCAGCGTACGCTTCCTCTATTCCAAATCGCTCAACACCCTCGGTACCGACGTGCAGATCGCCGGCTACCGTTATTCGACGTCGGGCTTCTATGACTTCTCCGACGCGGTAGCTGAACGTAACAACTGGCAGAACGGTTTCTACCACACCCAGTATTACGATCAGAGCGACGATAAAACCGGCGCGCCGGATTGGGCGACGCAAAACCAGCGCCGTCGTTACTACGACTCGCAGCAGTACAACAACAAACGCCAGCGCGTCGAGATGACGGTCAACCAGCACATCGCCGGCGCTTCGCTGTACGCGACCTTTATCCGTCAGAACTACTGGAACACCTCCGCATACGACCGCACCATCCAGACCGGTTTCAACACCACCTGGAATCGCGTCAGCGTCGGCGTGTTTTACCAGAACAGCCGCAGTAACTACGGCTATAGCGACAACAGCGTTAACCTCAACGTCTCGGTGCCAATCAACATCTTTGGCCCGGACCACGAAAGCACGGTTAACTTTAACGCCTCTAACAGCAAGCAGAGCGGTAGCGGCTACAGCGCCGGGATGAGCGGCACGCTGCTTGATGACAACCGTATGAATTACTTCGTACAGAGCGGCCACACCCAGCACGGCGGCGATACCAGCCTGGTCAACCTGGGTTATCTGGGCAGCATGGGTAACATCGATCTCGGCTACAGCTACAACAACAACTATCAGCAGACTTCGCTGAACGTCTCCGGCGGCGTGGTCGCGCACTCCGGCGGCGTCACCCTGTCGCAGCCGCTGCAGAACACCTTCGTGGTGGTGAAAGCGAAAGGGGCGCAGGGCGTGCGTCTGGAAAACCAGCCAGGGGTAGCGATTGACCGCTTCGGCTACGCGGTGCTCACTTCTGCGATGCCGTATCGCCACAACCGCGTCGCGCTGCGTACTTCGGATATTGGCAACGGCCTTGAAATTCCGCTGGCGGCGAAAGATATCGTGCCGACCGAGCGCGCCATCGGCCGCGTGACCTTTGAAACGCATCTCGGCCAGAGCCTGCTTATCCACGCCAAACTGGCGGACGGCAGCGTGCCGGTGATTGGCGCCAATATCTTCGGCCAGAACGGCGAACATGTCGGCGTGGTCGGTACCCGCGGCGAAGCCTACGTTTCCGGCGTTCAGAGCGGCGACCGTCTGCAGATGAAATGGGGCGACGATGCCGACGCCTCCTGCAGCCTGACGGTGCCAGAGTTACCTGCTATTCAAGCCGATCAACCCGGTGGTTATCAGGTCGTCTCCCTGACCTGTAAATAACATGAAAGGACAATTAGTTATGTCGAAGTTTAACCTCTTATCCCGCACCGGGCTGACGCTGCTGGTACTCTCAAGCGCGCTGTTCTCCACCAGCAGCTTCGCGCTGAGCTGTAAGAAGAACGGTACCGAAGTATCGCAGACCATCGCGCTCACCGATCAGATTAACGTTTCGACCGCTAACCTGAAGCCGGGTACCCTGCTGTGGCGTTCACCGACGTTTACCTCCACCTTTACCTGTACCGATACGGATCACATGCCCAATGGTGAAGATGCGTATCTGTACTGGGATCCGGAAACCCGGATGCAGAATATCCACAACTCGCTGGAAGTCGGCGTAACCTATCTCAGCACCGATATTAAACCGGTAAAAGGTCAGAAAACGGATATCGGGCCAGGTACGCTCTGCCGCCGCAACCGTCCCGGCGGTGCATGCCAGTCTCCGGCGACCCCGCAGACCGTCACGGTGACCTACTCGGTTTATATTAAAGCCACCGGCAATCCGCCGCCGTCAAACGGCGTGATTAACGACACCAACCGCTACGCTATCTTCCAGGTTGACGGTGTTGGCGGCCTCAACAGCCGCCCGAATAGTAACTTCCGCGCGTGGGTCACCGGGCTTGGCAACATCCGCTTTATCGCCTGCAACCCGAAAATCACCGTCTCGGCGAACAATGGCTCAACGGTCAACTTCGGCAGCATCCCGGCGCGCAATGCCGTCGTCGGCGCCATTGAAAAACAGGTTCCGTTCAGCGTCCGCGCCGACCTGACCGGCGCCGGCCAGGATTGCCAGGGTCAGACCTTAATGGCCAGCTTCAGTACCCAGCAGCCGACTCAGGACACCAACACCATTCTGCCATCCAACGATAGCGGTTTTGGCATCCTGCTCTCGCGCGCCGATGCGCCGACGACCTGGCTTTCCATGAATACCCCGACGCAGTTGGGCATGATTAACGGCAGCGTGGTAGAAAGCAACTTCCTGGCCAGCCTGAAATGGCTAAGCGTTAAGCCCAAAATCGGCACCTTTAATGCGACGGCCAATATCGACGTTACCTTTAAATAGTGAAGCAAAATGCCGCTGACCAACACCGAACCGACCGGGTTACGCTATGTATTTCAGCCGATGTTCAACCGCGAAGGCAAAATGATCGCGGTTGAATGTTTGACCCGGTTTGCTCATCACGAGCCTGCTAGTCCGCAAGATATAGAACGGTTTTTCAGTGAGGCATCGGAATCACTGCGCGCCCGCATCCTGCTCGAACAAATTGAGCTGGTCAGGCAGCATCAGCAGTGGTTCCGCCAGAACGACGTCATGGTCACGCTCAACGTCGACGAGTCGACGTTGCATATGCTACATGATGATTTTATCGCCGAGTGTGTGAAAACCATCGGCTGCCTGCATTTTGAGGTTAATGAATTTTCCAACACGCTGGTGAAACGCACCCCGACCATCGACGCCCTGACGGACAAATACTCCTTCTGGCTGGATGATTTTGGCGCCGGTTACGCCGGGTTCGCCGCCCTGACGGCGCAACCCTTTCGTTTTATCAAGACCGACAAGAACCTGTTATGGAGCCTGCTGGAAAAGAAAAACGGCCAGCAACTGATGGACTCGCTGCTGCACTATTTTCAGGCGAATCAGTATCAGGTGATCGTCGAAGGTATTGAAACCGAAGCCCATCTTCAGTGGCTGGAAAACATGCCGTGGTTTGCCCTGCAGGGGCTCCTCTGGCGGGAACAAACCATTGAAGCCCTGGTGGCCAGCGTCGAGAAATAACCCCGCTTTTCCCCGGATATCCACTCCCCCGCTATCCGGGCTGTCCGTCCTCTCTTCAACTTATTCATTTTCTGGCATTTTTCCTTTCCCACCTCGTCTGTCCTCGCCACTCATATTGTTAACTTATTGTTGCTAGTGATCACAAAAATTAAACAATATGGCTATTTCATACGCATTTTTCAAAAATGTAGATATTTTTAATTTATGGCTACGAAATGAGCATCACCCCGACTCTCTGACTCTACCCGAGGAATGATTCTGATGAATGCACTGACCGCCGTAAAACCTCATGCTGATGATTTGGCCCACAGCTACACCGGTTTTTCCTTCGCTCCCTCTGCGCAATCGCCGCGTCTGCTGGAGCTGACCTTCACCGCCGAAACGACCGCGCAATTTCTTCAACAGGTCGCGCAGTGGCCGGTACAGGCGCTGGAATACAAATCTTTCTTGCGCTTTCAGGTCGGCAAGATCCTCGACGATCTGTGCGGCAACCAGCTGCAGCCGCTGCTGATCAAGACGCTGCTCAATCGCGCGGAGGGCGCGCTGCTGATAAACGGTATCGGCATTGACAACGTCGCTCAGGCCGATGAGATGGTCAAACTGGCGACCGCCGTGGCGCATTTGATCGGACGCTCCAACTTTGATGCCATGAGCGGCCAGTATTACGCCCGCTTCGTGGTGAAAAACGTCGATAACTCAGACAGCTATCTGCGTCAGCCGCACCGCGTGATGGAGCTGCACAATGACGGTACCTATGTCGAAGAAATTACCGACTACGTGCTGATGATGAAGATCGATGAACAGAACATGCAGGGCGGCAATTCACTGCTGCTGCATCTGGATGACTGGGAACATCTCGACGAATTCTTCCGCGATCCGCTGGCCCGCCGTCCTATGCGCTGGGCAGCGCCGCCGAGCAAAAACGTCAGCAAAGATGTCTATCATCCGGTTTTCGACGTCGACCAGCAGGGCCGCCCGGTAATGCGCTATATCGACCAGTTTGTGCAGCCGAAAGATTTCGAAGAAGGCACCTGGCTGAGCCGCCTCTCCGATGCGCTGGAAACCAGTAAAAACATTCTTTCCGTACCGGTGCCGGTGGGGAAATTCCTGTTGATAAACAACCTGTTCTGGCTGCACGGTCGCGACCGCTTTACACCGCATCCGGATTTACGTCGCGAACTGATGCGCCAGCGCGGCTACTTTGCGTATTCCACGAATCATTACCAGACTCATCAATAAAGATTCTCAGGCGAAGGAATTGAGCGGATGTATGATTTCGTGATTATCGGCGGCGGCATTATCGGCATGTCGACCGCCATGCAGTTAATTGAGATTTACCCGGATGCCCGCATTGCCCTGCTGGAAAAAGAGTCCGGTCCGGCCTGCCATCAGACCGGTCACAACAGCGGAGTGATCCACGCCGGCGTTTACTATACTCCCGGCAGCCTCAAGGCGCAGTTTTGCCTCGCCGGCAACCGCGCTACTAAAGCCTTTTGCGAGCAGAATGCGATTCGCTACGACGTCTGCGGCAAGATGCTGGTTGCCACCTCGCCGCTGGAGATGGAGCGGATGCGCGCGCTGTGGGATCGCACCGCCGCTAACGGCCTGCAACGCGAATGGCTGAGCGCGAGCGAGCTGCGCGAACGCGAGCCGAACATCAGCGGACTGGGAGGGATCTTCGTTCCTTCGAGCGGCATTGTCAGCTATCGTGAAGTAGCGGCGGCAATGGCGAAGATCTTCGAATCCAAAGGCGGAACGATCGTCTACGACGCCGAAGTCAGCGCCCTGAAAGAGCACGCCAGCGGCGTGGTCGTCCACACCCGCCAGGGCGGCGAATATGAGGCATCGACGCTGATCACCTGCTCCGGGCTGATGGCCGACCGGCTGGTGAAAATGATCGGCGTCGATCCCGGCTTTATCATCTGCCCGTTCCGCGGCGAATATTTCCAACTGGCGCCGCAGCACAACCAGATCGTTAATCATCTGATCTATCCGATCCCCGATCCGGCGATGCCGTTCCTCGGCGTCCACCTGACCCGCATGATCGACGGTAGCGTCACCGTCGGCCCTAACGCGGTGCTGGCGCTGAAGCGCGAAGGCTATCGCAAGCGCGATATCTCGCTGACCGATACCCTTGAGATCCTGACCTCGCCCGGCATTCGCCGGGTACTACAAAACAACCTGCGCTCCGGGCTTGGCGAAATGAAGAATTCGCTGTGCAGAAGCGGCTATCTGCGGCTGGTGCAGAAATACTGCCCGAGCCTGACATTAAGCGATTTGCGCCCGTGGCCTGCCGGCGTGCGGGCACAGGCGGTATCGCCGCAGGGCAAGCTGATCGACGATTTCCTTTTTGTTACTACCGCGCGTTCCATCCACACCTGTAACGCGCCGTCGCCGGCGGCCACGTCGGCTATCCCGATCGGCGCGCACATCGTCAGCAAGGTGCAAACCCTGCTGGCAAGCCAGAGCAATCCCGGACGCACGCTGCGTGCGGCACGTAGCGTGGAGACACTACACGCCGCTTTTATTCGTTAACCCCTTAAGACAGGAAGCGATTATGCAACTTAAAGATGCAACTCTGTTTCGCCAGCAGGCGCTAATTGATGGCCAGTGGCGCGATGCGCAAAACGGCGACGTGATTGCGGTGACCAACCCCGCCAACGGCCAGCAGCTGGGTAGCGTGCCGAAAATGGGCGCCGACGAAACCCGCGAAGCGATTGAAGCCGCCAACCGCGCCCTGCCAGCCTGGCGTGCCCTGACCGCCAAAGAGCGCGCTACGCTTCTGCGCCGCTGGTTCGATCTGATGATGGAGAACCAGGACGATCTCGCCCGTCTGATGACCCTCGAACAGGGGAAACCGCTAGCGGAAGCCAAAGGCGAAATCAGCTACGCCGCCTCCTTTATTGAGTGGTTCGCCGAAGAAGGTAAGCGCATTTACGGCGATACCATTCCCGGTCATCAGGCCGACAAGCGCCTGATCGTCATCAAGCAGCCCATCGGCGTTACCGCCGCCATCACCCCGTGGAACTTCCCGGCGGCGATGATCACCCGTAAAGCGGGCCCGGCGCTGGCCGCCGGCTGCACCATGGTTCTGAAACCCGCGAGCCAGACGCCGTTTTCCGCGCTGGCGCTGGCCGAACTGGCGAATCGCGCCGGTATTCCCGCCGGGGTATTTAACGTGGTCACCGGCTCTGCCGGGGCTGTCGGCAACGAACTGACCAGCAACCCGCTGGTACGCAAACTCTCCTTCACCGGCTCCACCGAAATTGGCCGCCAGCTGATGGAGCAGTGTGCGAAAGACATCAAAAAAGTGTCGTTAGAACTCGGCGGCAACGCGCCGTTTATCGTCTTTGACGACGCCGACCTCGATAAAGCCGTCGAAGGGGCGCTGGCGTCGAAATTCCGCAACGCCGGGCAGACCTGCGTCTGCGCCAACCGTCTGTATGTACAGGACGGCGTCTATGACCGTTTCGCCGAGAAACTGCAGCAGGCGGTGGAAAAGCTGCGCATCGGCGACGGCCTGCAGGACGGGGTCACCACCGGCCCGCTGATCGATGATAAAGCGGTAGCTAAGGTCGAAGAACATATTGCCGACGCCCTTGCGAAAGGCGCGCGCATCGTCACCGGCGGCAAACCGCACGCGCTGGGCGGCAACTTCTTCCAGCCCACCATCCTGGTCAACGTCCCGAGCAGCGCCAAAGTGGCGAAAGAAGAGACCTTCGGCCCGCTGGCGCCGCTGTTCCGCTTTAAAGATGAAGCCGATGTCATTGCCCAGGCCAACGATACCGAATTCGGCCTCGCCGCCTATTTCTACGCCCGCGACCTGAGCCGCGTCTTCCGTGTCGGCGAAGCGCTGGAGTACGGCATCGTTGGCATCAATACCGGCATTATTTCCAACGAAGTCGCGCCATTCGGCGGCATTAAAGCCTCCGGTCTGGGCCGCGAAGGTTCGAAGTACGGCATCGA
Organism: Klebsiella sp. JN_Kp122; assembly: GCF_040062085.1. Taxonomy (NCBI): domain Bacteria; kingdom Pseudomonadati; phylum Pseudomonadota; class Gammaproteobacteria; order Enterobacterales; family Enterobacteriaceae; genus Klebsiella; species Klebsiella sp. JN_Kp122. The sequence continues at coordinate 40,868 of NZ_JBEAHW010000023.1, read as the reverse complement.
AGATTATTTAGAAATCAAATATATGTGTATCGGCCTTTAACAGGAGAGCAGGACATGACCAGCAATAAAGCGTTAATGCAGCGCCGTAGCGACGCGGTGCCGCGCGGCGTCGGACAAATTCACCCTATCTTTGCCGACCGTGCGGAGAACTGCCGGGTATGGGACGTTGAAGGCCGTGAATATCTCGATTTCGCCGGCGGTATCGCGGTGCTGAACACCGGCCACCTGCACCCTGAGGTGATCGCCGCGGTGGAAGGCCAGTTGAAGAAGCTGACCCACACCTGCTTCCAGGTGCTGGCCTACGAGCCCTACCTGCAGCTGTGCGAAATGATGAACCAGAAAGTGCCCGGCGATTTCGCCAAGAAAACCCTGCTGGTGACCACCGGTTCGGAAGCGGTGGAAAACGCGGTCAAAATCGCCCGCGCGGCGACCGGGCGTAGCGGCACCATCGCCTTTACCGGCGCCTATCATGGCCGTACCCATTACACCCTCTCGTTAACCGGTAAAGTGAACCCTTACTCCGCGGGCATGGGGTTAATGCCGGGCCACGTTTATCGCGCGCTCTACCCGTGCGCGCTGCACGGTATCAGCGATGATGACGCGATCGCCAGCATCCATCGCATCTTCAAAAATGACGCCGCGCCGGAAGATATCGCCGCTATCGTCATCGAACCCGTCCAGGGCGAAGGCGGTTTCTACGCCGCCTCCCCGGCCTTTATGCAGCGCCTGCGCGCGCTGTGTGACGAGCACGGCATCATGCTGATCGCCGATGAAGTCCAGAGCGGCGCGGGCCGTACCGGCACGCTATTCGCGATGGAGCAGATGGGCGTGGCGCCGGATATCACCACCTTTGCCAAATCCATCGCCGGCGGTTTCCCGCTGGCGGGCGTCACCGGACGGGCGGAAGTCATGGACGCCATCGCGCCGGGCGGATTGGGCGGCACCTATGCCGGCAACCCGATTGCCTGCGCCGCCGCGCTGGCGGTACTCAAGGTTTTCGAACAGGAAAACCTGTTGGAAAAAGCCAATCAGCTCGGCGACAAGCTGCGTAAAGGCCTGCTCAATATCGCCGAAACACATCGCGAAATCGGCGACGTCCGCGGCCTGGGGGCGATGATCGCCATTGAACTCTTTGAAGAGGGCGATCACAGCAAACCCAACGCCAAACTGACGGCGGATATCGTCGCCCGCGCGCGGGATAAAGGCCTGATCCTGCTCTCCTGCGGGCCGTACTACAACGTGCTGCGTATTCTGGTGCCGCTGACTATCGAAGATGCGCAGATCGCGCAGGGACTGAAGATTATCGCCGACTGTTTTAACGAAGCTAAACAAGGCTAACACTCCTGCACCGGATGGCGACGCTCACGCGCCCCGTCCGGTTGCCTGTCGGTCGGATTGGGCGCAATCGCCATCCGGCAAACGGTGCCAAAAAACAATAAAAGGGGTTAATGATGGGGCAACTGTCGCAATCACATGATTTAGGGGGCGGGCTGAAATCACGCCACGTCACCATGTTATCTATTGCCGGCGTTATCGGCGCAAGTTTATTTGTCGGTTCCAGCGTCGCCATTGCCGAAGCGGGCCCGGCGGTGCTGCTCTCCTACCTGTTCGCTGGGTTATTGGTGGTGATGATTATGCGTATGCTGGCCGAAATGGCCGTCGCCACCCCGGATACGGGCTCCTTTTCGACCTACGCCGACAAAGCGATCGGCCGCTGGGCGGGTTATACCATCGGCTGGCTATACTGGTGGTTCTGGGTCCTGGTGATTCCCCTGGAAGCCAATATCGCCGCCATCATTCTCAACTCGTGGATCCCCGGCGTACCGGTATGGCTATTCTCGCTGGTCATCACCCTCGCCCTCACCGGCAGTAATCTGCTGAGCGTCAAGAACTACGGCGAATTCGAGTTCTGGCTGGCTATCTGCAAAGTTATCGCCATTCTGGCCTTTATCGTGCTGGGCGCGGTGGCCATCACCGGCTTCTATCCCTATGCCGAAGTGAGCGGGATTTCGCGCCTGTGGGATCACGGCGGCTTTATGCCTAACGGTTTCGGCGCGGTGCTCAGCGCGATGCTCATTACCATGTTCTCATTTATGGGCGCGGAGATAGTCACCATTGCCGCCGCCGAATCGGATACCCCGGATAAACATATCGTTCGCGCCACAAATTCCGTAATCTGGCGCATCTCTATCTTCTATCTGTGCTCCATTTTCGTGGTCGTCTCGTTGATTCCGTGGAACATGCCGGGGCTGAAGAACGTCGGTTCATACCGTTCGGTACTGGAGTTACTGCATATCCCCTACGCCAAACTGATTATGGACGGCGTGATCCTGCTGTCGGTGACCAGTTGCCTGAACTCGGCGCTGTATACCGCTTCGCGAATGCTCTATTCCCTGAGCCGCCGCGGCGATGCGCCAGCCATAATGGGCAAAACCAACCGCAGTAAAACGCCGTATGTGGCGGTGCTGCTCTCCACCGGCGCGGCCTTCTTAACCGTAGTGGTGAACTACTATGCCCCGGCGAAGGTATTTAAATTCCTCATAGATAGCTCCGGCGCCATCGCCCTGCTGGTCTATCTGGTCATTGCCGTATCTCAGTTGCGGATGCGCAAAATCCTGCTGGCGAAAGGCGGTGAAATTCGCCTTAAGATGTGGCTCTATCCGTGGCTCACCTGGCTGGTTATCGCCTTTATCACCTTCGTACTGGTAGTGATGCTGTTCCGTCCGGCACAGCAGCTGGAGGTGATTTCCACCGGCGCGCTGGCGATCGCTATCATCTGTACGGTGCCGATTATGTCGCGCTGGAAAAAGCTGCTATTGTGGCAAAAACTGCCGCTACAAAATACGCGTTAACCCTGTTCCCGGCGCAGGCCGGGAAATGTATTCAGGAGCAAGACTATGACCGCCATTCCCCAAGCGACGGCCATTGATGGATACCGCTGGTTGAAGAACGACATCATCCGCGGCGTTTATCAGCCTGATGAAAAACTGCGTATGAGCCTGCTGACGTCGCGCTATGAGCTTGGCGTCGGGCCGCTGCGGGAAGCGCTCTCGCAGCTGGTGGCCGAGCGGCTGGTGACGGTGGTCAATCAAAAAGGCTATCGCGTCGCCTCGATGTCCGAGGCGGAACTCCTCGATATTTTCGATGCCCGCGCCAATATGGAAGCCATGCTGGTGCGCCTCGCCATTGAGCGCGGCGGCGATGAGTGGGAAGCCGAGCTGCTGGCCCGCGCGCATCTGCTTAATAAGCTGGAATCCAGCGAAGCAAGTGAGCGCTTACTCGATGAATGGGATCAGCGCCATCAGGCGTTTCATACCGCCATTGTCGCCGGCTGTGGTTCGCAGTATTTACTGCAGATGCGCGAACGGCTGTTCGATCTGGCGGCGCGCTACCGCTTCATCTGGCTGCGCACCACGGTGCTGTCGGTAGAAATGCTGGAAGATAAACATGTCCAGCACCAGACGCTGCTGGAAGCCATTCTGGCGCGAGATGCCGAGCGAGCCAGCGCGCTCATGCGCGAGCACTTACTTACCCCCATCCCGATTATCCAACAGGCGATGGCCGGCAAACTGCTGTCGCAGCAATCCTGATTCAGGCAGCGGGCTTTTTATAATACGGCAGTTGTGTGACCGGATACTCGTAGTGTTCCTCCACCACGCAACGGTCCGGCGTCGCCATTCCCGAGTAGAAGAAAAAGTACTCCTGACTGTCCGGGAAAAAGACCAGATCGTCGCCGTTGCGAAAGCTGGTTACCCGATAGGGAATATGATTTTTGGTCTGCGCCTGACGCATGCCGGAAGCCACCTGGAAATGGTCGCCCCACTTCATGGTCGATAGCTGGTAATGAAAACGCGAGATGGTCACGTTTTTACGTAAAGAACAGGACAATTTTACCGCTGTGCCGGCGAAAGCCGGTGAAAGAAAGAAGCTTAATAAACTGATAGATAATAGAAATTTCATGAAGGTCTTATAATTTTAGGGTCAATATTTGACGGTAACATGATTTTCCTGCGCAGACAGGGATCGCGGCGGATTTTCTTGCCGCCGCGCCCTATTCCAGGAATATTCCTAATTATTCTCGCCGCGTAGCACCTCGCGAAAGTGCATCACCAGCGGGCGCTGGTTGGCTTTGTGCCATACCGCCCACAGCTGGGTCGAATAGCTCATCCACGGAATTTCCCGCAGCACGACCCCCTCAGGGGCGTTATGCCGCAGGCTGTGCTGGATCAGCGCCACGCCCAGTCCCGCCGCCACCAGCCCCAGGGCAGTTAATGGCTCTCCGGCTTCCAGACGAATATCCGGATTAAAGCCCGCACGTACGCAGGCGGCGACAAAATCATCGCGCGAATGGGCATCGTCGTTATGGATAACCGCGATCCACTGCTGATCGGCCAGCTGCGCCGGCTGCAAGTTTTCCGCCGCGGCCAGCGGATGGTTCTGCGGCAAAGCCAGCAGCATCCGGTCATCAAGCACCTGGGTATACTCCAGATCCTGTTCGCCCGCCGAAGGCGGCATGTCCACCAGCGAGAAGTCCAGGCTGCGCTGGCGCAGGCCCTCAATCTGCGTGGCGGGCGGCTGGCTATACAGCGCAATATGCACGTCCTGGCGCGACGTTCGCAGGGTGCGCAGCGCGGTAGAAAGCACGCCCGAGTGCATGGCGTTTTCGATATAACCGATACACAACCCGCCATCTTCGCCGCGCCCCAGCCGTTTACCTAATGATTCGAGACGGTTGGCGTGGGTCAGCAACGAGCGCGTTTCGGCCAGAAACGTCTGCCCGTCCGCCGTCAGGCGAATACGCTGCTGGTTACGTTCAAACAGCATCAGCCCTAGGCGCTCCTCCAGCTGGGCTATCTGGCGGCTGAGCGGCGACTGTGAAATATGTAAGCGTTCGGCGGCACGGCCAACATGCTCCTCTTCCGCTACCACCACAAAGTACTTCAACTGGCGTAAATCAATCATGTGAGACCTCAAAGGACTTAAGTCAGACGAATTATGTCCTATCAAGTCATAACACCGCAAGGTATTGTGATCTCCGTCACAGGGCGACAGCACAAATCGCCCGCACAGAACCCTTCCCAGACGGGAACCCAATATCGAGGACATCTTAGATGAGCATCAAACATATTCTGCCAGGCAACATTGGTTTAGGCGGCGCGCCGCTGGGTAACATGTTCCGTAACATCCCGGAAGACGAGGCGCACGCCACCGTCGCCGCCGCCTGGGATCTGGGCGTTCGTTACTTCGATACCGCACCGCTGTACGGGTCCGGTCTTTCTGAAATCCGGATGGGCGAAGCGCTCTCGCAATACCCTCGAGACCAGTTCGTTCTGAGCAGCAAAGTCGGCCGCATCATGCTTGATGAAATGGAAGACCCGGCGACGCGTGATTTTGGTGAGAAAGGCGGTCTTTTCGAATACGGCCTGAAGAACAAAATCCTCAACGACTACTCGGCCGACGCCACCCTGCGTTCTATTGAAGACAGTTTAAAACGGCTGAAAACCGACCATCTCGACATCGTATGGATCCACGATCCGGCGCAAGATTTCTACGGCGACAGCTGGCTGGAGCAGTTCAACATCGCCCGTACCGGCGCCTTCCGCGCGCTGACCCGCCTGCGTGAAGAAGGCGTAATAAAGGCATGGGGGCTGGGCGTGAACCGCGTCGAACCTTGCGAATTGACCTTAGCGCTCGACGAGCCGAAGCCGGATGCGTTCCTGCTGGCTGGCCGCTACTCGCTGCTGGACCACAAACGCGCCCTGCAGCGCCTGATGCCGGAAGCGCTGGAACAGAATGTCGATATTGTCGTCGGCGGCCCTTACAGCTCGGGCGTTCTCGCCGGCGGTGAACACTTCGAATACCAGAAAGCCTCTGCGGCGATCCACCAGCAGGTGGCGCAGATCAAGGCCATTGCCGCCCGTCATCAGGTGGATGTGAAAGCCGCTGCGCTGCAGTTTGCCCTGGCTCATCCGGCGGTGGCCGCCGTAATCCCAGGCTCCAGCCGTCCGGGCCGTATGGCGGAAGATCTGGCCGCGCTGAAAGCGACCATCCCAGCCGCTTTCTGGGATGAGATGCGCAGCCAGAATCTGGTGGCTGATAACGCGCCGCTGCCGATTCGTTAATTTTAGCGGGGCCGCAGGGCCCCTCTTAAAACAAGAGAGACAACATGAAACTGGATCTAACCCATAAAGTCGCCGTGGTGAGCGGCTCCACTTCCGGCATCGGACTGGGCATCGCTAAAGGCCTTGCCAGGGCGGGCGCGACCGTGGTCATCGTCGGCCGTCAACGGCGCGGTGTTGATACCGCCATAGCGGCGATTAATGCCGAATACCCCGATGCGCAGCTGCGCGGGGTGGTCGCCGACCTCAGCACTGAAGAAGGCGTCAGCGCGCTACTCGCCGCCGAGCCGCATGCTGATGTGGTGGTTAACAACCTCGGCATCTTTAACGATAAAGATTTCTTTAGCGTGCCGGATAGCGAGTGGCTGCACTTTTATAACGTCAACGTGCTTTCCGGCGTGCGCCTGTCGCGCCACTACGCGCAGGGGATGATCGATAACGGCTGGGGACGCATTATTTTCGTCTCCTCGGAATCCGGCGTCGCGATTCCTGCCGACATGATCAACTACGGCGTGACCAAAAGCGCCAACCTCGCGGTCTCCCACGGACTGGCGAAACGGCTCGCCGGTACCGGCGTCACCGTTAACGCCATTCTACCTGGCCCCACCTTCACTGAAGGTTTGCAGGAGATGCTGGCGGAAGCCGCTACGCAATCTGGCCGCAGCCCGCGTGAGCAGGCTGATGAATTTGTGAAGACCGCACGCCCAAGCTCGATTATCCAGCGGGCGGCGGACGTCGACGAAGTGGCGAACCTGGCGGTATATCTCGCCTCGCCGCTCTCGTCGGCCACCACTGGCGCGGCGCTGCGCGTCGATGGCGGCGTCGTCGACACCCTGGCAATGTAATTCTAATTATCTGAAATAAAGAGAGAAATAAAATGGCTACTACCACTGTATCTATCGAAATCCCGGCTTCTGTCGACCAGGTTTGGCAACTGATGGGCGGCTTTGACTCGCTGCCCGACTGGCTGCCGTTCATCCCGAAAAGCGTGGTGAGCGAAGGGGGACGCGTGCGTACGCTGGCCACATCCGATGGCGGCACGGTCATTGAACGTCTGGAAGCGTTTGATAACCGCCAGCGCAGCTATAGCTACTCGATCATCCAGGCGCCGTTCCCGGTCGTGGATTACCTCTCCACTATCGCGGTAGTGGCAACTGCCGATAGCAATATCACCCGCGTTGAGTGGTCCGGCAGTTTCACGCCGGTTAACGTCAGCGACGCGGATGCCGAAGCGCTGTTCAGCGGTATTTATCGCGACGGCCTGCAGGCGTTGAAAAATAACTTTAGCGCCTGATTGTTGCCAGGAATGGCCTGGCCATTCCTTTTATGAACAAAAGAAGAAAAGTCTATTGCCCGTTGCCCTCTTTTTCAGACAACGGGCGGGACATATCCTTTACGCCATCACGTTGCAACGGGCAACGTTAACGAAACAACTTACCAGGATTATGAACATGAAAACCGTATCGACTATTTTTTCCGCAGCCGCTCTTTCACTTTTTGCCTTTACCGCTTCCGCGCATAGCGTGACTGCAACCGGTAATACCCTTGACTCCGCTGAAGCGGTGATTGCCAAAAAAGCGAAAGAGCTGAATGCGACTGATTATAAAATCACCAGCGCCCATATGGGGAATAAAGTGACGATGAGCGCTGTGTTAGATAAGTAATTACTTCTGTATTCCTGGCAGGAATTCATAAAAAATGATATCCCAGAACCGGGGCCAACTTTCGGCTCCGTTATTCCTCACGCCCGGATTATAAGTACCGGTGCGCTCTTATAAGCCGGCGTCAGGCTCTCTTTATCGACCGCATCCAACGACAGCAAAATATTGGCCTCCGGTAGATAAGCGGCAATCGACGACGCCGCCATCGGTACGATAAACACCGTCTGATTCAACAGCGCTTTCTCGCCGTCCGGTTCGCCCCGCGCATCCAGCGCCATGATATTGACCCGATCCCCCTGCCTCAACTGACGCTTACGCGCCTCTTCCTCACTGAGGAAGATAATATCGCGACGGCCGGTTACGCCGCGATAGCGGTCATCCATGCCGTAGATGGTGGTGTTGTATTGATCGTGGCTGCGGATGGTAGTCAATACCAGACTATCCACCGGTAGCGCATCATCAACGGCGGCCAGATTGCAGACGTGGAACGTCGCTTTACCCGATTCGGTACGGTATTCGCCACGCGAAGCCGGGTTATCAAGGCGGAAGCCGCCCGGCGCGGCAATGCGCGCATTAAACTGATGGAATTCCGGGATCACCGCTTCAATCGCGTCACGGATCAGACGGTAATCACCCACCAACCGCTCCCAGGAGACTGGGCTATCCGGCAGCGTCGCGCGGGCCAGTCCGGCGACAATGGCCGGTTCGGAAAGCAGATGCGGAGAAGCAGGTTTCAGCGAACCGGTAGAGGCATGTACCATGCTCATTGAATCTTCGACGGTGATCGACTGTACGCCCGAGATTTGCAGATCGCGTTCGCTGCGGCCAAGCGCCGGGAATAAAAAGGTATCTTTGCCCGCCAACAGATGCGAGCGATTCAGCTTGGTGGCGATATGGACCTGCAGTTCCAGGCGGCGCATAGCCGGGAACGTACGCAGCGGATCCGGCATCGCTACCGCCAAATTACCGCCCATGCAGATCAGCCCGCGCGCGCGTTTATCCTCAATCGCTTTGATACTTTCGACCGAGGAACGGCCATGCTGGCGCGGCGCCTTGATGCCAAAGTAGCTCTCCAGTCGCAGATTAAACTCTTCACTCGGGGCTTCGTTAATGCCGACGCTTCTGTCGCCCTGCACGTTGGAGTGACCGCGCAACGGACAGATGCCCGCCCCTTTGCGCCCCATATTACCGCGCATCAACAGTAGATTAACCAGTTGTTGTACGTTCTGCGTGCCGTTGCGATGTTGAGTGATACCCAGACCGTAGCTAATGATCACCCGCTGATGACGGCTGTAGATCCCGGCGAAGTATTCGACCACTTCGCGTTTAACCCCCGCACCGCGCTCGATATCGTCCCACGATAGCGCTTCAAGATCGGCCAACAGCGCCGGATAGCCCGAAGTGTGCCCGGCAATAAAGTCGTGATGAATGACCGGATGCTGCGCATCTAAGGCCAGCAGCGCTTTCATCGCCCCGCGGAAGAACCAGGCGTCGCCGCCAACGCGGATCTGGAAATAGTCGCTGGAAAGGTCGGTATGCTGACCTAACAACATATCGGACGGCGACTGCGGAAAACTAAAGCGTTCCAGACCACGCTCGCGTAGCGGATTAACTGAGATGATTTTACCGCCGCGCTGCGCCACTTCCCGTAGCGTAGAGAGCATTCGCGGATGGTTTGTACCGGGGTTATGACCCACGCAAATCACCAGATCGGCCGCCTCGAAATCGCTAAGTTCAACGGTTCCTTTACCAATACCAATAGACGAGCCCAGCCCCGTGCCGGTGGGACTATGGCACATGTTGGAGCAGTCAGGGAAATTGTTGCTGCCATATTCCCGGGCATACAGTTGATAGAGAAACGCCGCTTCGTTGGAGGTGCGCCCCGAGGTATAAAACTCCATCTCGTCCGGCGCAAAACCACGCATGATCTCGCCGATTTCGGCAAAGGCCTGTTCCCAGGCGACCGGTTGATAGGTATCGCTGATGATGTCGTACTTCATCGGATGAGTGAGACGACCGTAATTTTCCAGCTCATAATCACTGCGCTGCCACAGTTCCGCAAGCGTATGATGAGCAAAGAATTCAGGCGTCGCTTTCTTTGACGTTGTCTCCCACGACACGGCCTTGACGCCGTTTTCGCACAGCTCCATCGGCGAGCGGTGTTCCGGGTCCGGCCAGGCGCAGCCAGGGCAGTCAAACCCTTTAACCTGGTTCATTTTAAATAGCGCGATGGTATCGCGCAGCGGCGTTTTTTGCCCCAAAACGTGGGTGGTACAAGCTTTAACGGCCCCCCATCCGCCGGCGGCTCCGGCGTATTGTTTCAGGCCTCGGGTATTATTAGTCATCAGAATACATCAGCGTTATTTTCAATCGCTCTTTATTAACACAGCGTTTCTGATGTGCTGATTCCCACCATGGAGTAACGGTAAGCGGATAAATAATAAAAAAGAAGTAGAATTATAATTCGAATAGCGTCCAGCATTAATAAAATACGAATTAACCATTAATAAACAAATGGTTATATTTATTTAAAGCATTGATTCAGGCTGTAATATGTCACCCAAATATCATTACATGGTAAACAGAACGTAAAACCACAGCATTAGCCCCCCAGGAAGGGGTAAATAATATTTTCGTTTAACTACCTACTATATTGCCGCCTCGTATAACGAGAGGCGGATTGGTGCGGCGGTTATTTACAATTGGTATCGATTTTTATCGGACGGTGCCTGCGGCAACAGGCACCGGGGAGAAATTACGCGCGCAGGCGAACCGGTTCGCTGAAATCGTCAGCCGGTTCGAGTTTCAGATTGAACGTTGCCAGCAGCGCCGCAGCGCGCTCGTGGAACTCACGCAGCGTTTTTTCGAGTCTTTCACGAACCTCGGGATCGTCGATGTCGACCGCTTGCCAGTCACCCTCTTTATCAAACAGGCCGAACTGGTAGCTATAAGTGAAACGAGATTCCTGTGCTTCCATTTCCATCCACCAGCCCCAGAATTCCCGCTTCTCCGGCGCTGGTTTAACGTTGACGCAAACTGCCAGGCAGTCGAAAAAAAAGCGGTTCTCTTCACACTGCCCTTCACGGATATAGGGGCCTAGCGCCGTGAATTTTTTAATCAGCTTACTTTTCAGGTGTCCACTCGGTAACGTCATTGCGATCTCCTTTAGTGATGCAACTGTTTTACCAAACCAATAAAATTTAGCAATATATTAACCAAATCTATGGTTGATCCAGCGGGCAATCTGACGCAATGCGTGATCGAAATTACGGTAAACCGGCTTAAACGGTATCTCCAGCAGCTTGCCATCCGCCGAGGAGGAGGTGATTAACCGCGACTCCTCTTCGGGGCTAAAGGGATCATCTTTCCAGTAGCCGGAGAGCATCGGCGTAGGGCAACGGCGGCCCAGCAAGCCCTGAGTTTTTAATGAATAACGGTTAAGTTCGACGCGCAGCGCTTCGTCGGAAGCATCGTGCATGCCAAGACGCGATGCCAGCACATCGAGGAACATCTCCGGCACCCGCGCCATCAGCTGCGGATCCACCAGCAGGTTATGCACCACCGGCCCCAGACAGGCTACCGCCTTCAGCCGCTGCGACTCCAGATACCCCAGACGAACCGCAATATTGGCGCCGAAGCGGAAACCAAATGCCGCCACACGGGTATGGTCAACCCAGGGGACATTCTGCAGATGCTGTAGCACGTACTGATGTAGCATGCTGGTGTCCTGGCTCAACGTCCACTTGGTTGAGAAACCGATGGACGGCATGTCGAGCGTCAGCATGGCGATACCCAGCGGGGCAAAATACTTCTCATACAGGCTGTAATAATCGGTTTGCAGCGAATCCAGACCGCCGCACATCAGCACCGTCGGAAACGGGCCTTCGCCTTTCGGCATATGCAGGAAGCCCGTCACCGGGGCGCCGCCGGGGATAGCGAATTCCAGTTCCCGCAGCTCGCCCGGCAGACGTTGCGCCGCCTCTTCATAGGCGCGATTGGCCAGCGTCTGCGCCTGATCGGCCAGCCCATCGCCCTTGATATGCGGGTAGGCGGCGATGCTATAGAGGTTGGAGGCGTGCAGCCAGTGGCGACCGCTCTGCAAAGGATCGGCTTCCTGAGTCGCTTTTTGCTGCCACATCATCGCTTGTTTAGTCCACTCATACACCCAGTTGCCGCCGCGATAGCCAATCACCGTATCGTAGAGCTCCGGGTCGGAGCGCTCGGCATCGCTCATCACGATGCGCGCCTGGACATCCCATATCTCCTGCGGCGAGACGCCGCGCCAGATCCACATCAGGCGATTGATTAAGCGATACCAGTGGTCGACGTGATTACCGCTCAGCGCGGTCTGCATGCCCTGATGCTGGCCGGATGAAAACCGACGGACCAGCGTTGAGGTTTCCGGATATTTGAATCGGGGTTTAAACAACGTTTCGCTAAGGTTAGCCTGTGACATGTGCCGCCTCCATCATGTTGCTGCTTTCGCTATTGTAACCCGCGTCAGGGTAAAAAAAACCACGCCCGGCATAACCGGGCGTGGTAATTATTCACCATTGGCGGGAATTAACGGCCAGCGATTGGCGGGACGAAGACGACGCCCATATCCCACGGCTGTTCAATCCAGGTATCCTGCGGGATATCAACCACATAATCATCAACCAGCGGACGGCCCGCCGGCTTAGCGAAAATGGTGACAAAGTGCGCTTTAGGATACATTTCGCGGATAGCGACGGCGGTGCCGCCGGTATCGACCAGGTCATCAATAACGATGAAACCTTCGCCATCGCCTTCAGCGCGCTTCAGTACTTTCAGTTCGCGCTGGTTGTCGTGATCGTAGCTAGAGATACATACGGTATCAACATGACGAATACCCAGTTCACGCGCCAGTAAAGCTCCCGGTACCAGACCGCCACGGCTAACGGCAATGATGCCTTTCCATTGTTCAACCGGCAGCAGACGGCTTGCCAGTTTGCGGGCGTGAATCTGCAACATGTCCCAGGTGACGACGTATTTTTCGCTCATGTGAATTGTCCCAGCCTGTGTATAACGGCTTAAATATTGTTCGAGGGGGAAAATGGTTGCGCGAGATTATAGAGACCTGACGCGCTAAAAACCAGTATTAAGCGCCTCCGGCAACGCTTTTTGCGTGCTTTACACTAGCAGAGCGCGTGGAAAGTGGTATTCTCAACCACATCGCGCAAGCCCGAGCTTGTAGTGAATCTTATTGCTAACCCTCGACCTGTAAACGACTTTTGCAGGTGACTGTAAGGAGACTCATCGTGTCTGAATTGTCTCAATTATCCCCGCAACCGCTTTGGGATATTTTTGCCAAAATTTGCTCCATCCCACACCCGTCCTATCACGAAGAACAGCTCGCCGAGCACATCATGGGTTGGGCAAAAGAGAAAGGCTTACACGCGGAACGCGACCAGGTTGGCAACATTCTGATTCGTAAAGGCGCGACCGCCGGTATGGAAAACCGCAAGCCGGTAGTTCTGCAGGCGCACCTCGATATGGTGCCGCAGAAAAATAACGATACCGTCCACGACTTCACCAAAGACCCGATTCAGCCGTACATCGACGGCGAATGGGTTAAAGCGCGGGGCACCACCCTGGGCGCGGATAACGGCATCGGTATGGCCTCCGCGCTGGCGGTGCTGGCCGACGATAGCGTTGCCCACGGCCCGCTGGAAGTGCTGCTGACCATGACCGAAGAAGCCGGCATGGATGGCGCGTTCGGTCTGCAGGCTAACTGGCTGCAGGCGGATATCCTGATCAATACCGATTCGGAAGAAGAAGGCGAAATCTACATGGGTTGCGCCGGCGGTATCGATTTCACCTCTAACCTGGCGCTGACTCGCGAAGCGATTCCTGCCGGTTTCCAGAGCTTTAAACTGACCTTGAAAGGGCTGAAAGGCGGACACTCCGGCGGTGACATTCACCTTGGTCTGGGCAACGCCAACAAGCTGTTGTCGCGCTTCCTCGCCGGCCACGCCGATGAGCTGGATCTGCGTCTGGTCGATTTCAACGGCGGTACATTGCGCAACGCCATCCCGCGTGAAGCATACGCGACCGTCGCCGTGGCTGCGGATAAAGCCGATGCGCTGAAAGCGCTGGTGAGTACTTATCAGGCGCTGCTGAAAAACGAGCTGGAGGCCAAAGAGAAGAACCTGGTGGTGCTGCTGGAAGCGGTCGATAACGGCAAAGCGGCGCTGGCTAAGGCTTCCCGCGACGGTTTCATCCACCTGCTGAACGCGACGCCGAACGGCGTGATCCGCAACTCCGACGTCGCCAAAGGCGTGGTTGAAACCTCGCTGAACGTCGGTGTTGTCACCATGACCGACGACAACGTACAGATCCACTGCCTGATTCGCTCGCTGATCGACAGCGGTAAAGACTACGTCGTCAGCATGCTGGATTCGCTGGGCAAACTGGCCGGGGCGAAAACCGAAGCCAAAGGCGCTTACCCAGGCTGGCAGCCGGATGCCAACTCTCCGGTTATGCACCTGGTGCGCGAGACCTATCAGCGTCTGTTCAACAAGACGCCGAACATCCAGATTATCCATGCTGGTCTGGAATGCGGTCTGTTCAAAAAACCGTATCCGGACATGGACATGGTCTCCATCGGCCCAACCATTACCGGCCCGCACTCTCCGGATGAGCAGGTTCATATCGAGAGCGTCGGCCAGTACTGGACGCTGCTGACCGAGCTGCTGAAAGCCATTCCGGCGAAGTAAGCCATACACCGGCGGCCTACCGTTAATTTGTTCACCACGCCGCCTCAAAATCCCCGGTGGCGCTACCGCTTACCGGGGCTACAGTAATGTGCAGTTTGGTAGTCTCCGGGAAAATCCCTGGCGGCGACTGGACCGCAACAGACTCTTAGCGTTATGAGATAAAGGCTTTTCTCAAGCTAAAAAAGTCGCAAACCGATAACAGTATCTATTCAGCCTTCCCCGAACCGCGTTTTTCCATTCGATAGTTGGTGAACCACTCCCCACGCGATTCAACTCGCTGCTCAGCAACGACACAAAACCCCTGACGAAGAAAACTGGATCGTGCCGTTATGCTCGCATCAACCGACAATATCTTTCCCGGAAGGCTGGCGCAGACCGCCCCGATGAGCGCATGACCGATTCCACGACGGGTATAATCCGGCGAGACGAAAAAGAGGTCGATATAATCATTAACAACAGTGATAAATCCAACCGGCTGATTATCAATAACCGCAACCAGCACTTGCGAATGCGCAAATTTCTGCCGCCAGCGGGATTCATCAACCTGCGCCCAGGCGGCAATTTGCGCGGGAGAATAATCCCGGCTGGCGGTCTCTTTAACCGCACGCAAAAAAATGGCGCATAGCGCCGGAAAATCATCTTCTAAATACGCCCTGATCGTTAACATCGTTATAGTCCAAGTACCAGTTGTCGTTCGAGCTGTGGGTCGAGCAGCGTCACGTGTAACCCCACCAGCCGCACGCCGCGGCTGCCCCGACGCTCAAGCCAGGCGTTGCGCGCGGTCGCGATTAAATCCTCTTTGTTTAACCGCGGCCAGACGTGCTCCTGAGTAGTGAGCTGGAAATCGTTAAACTTCAGTTTGATGCCCTGACGCGCGATCAGTAGATCCGGTTTTACCTTCGCCAGACGGCGTTCCAGCTCGGGATAGAGATTTTCGATAATCGCTTCGCAGTCTGACCACTCGTGAATATCTTCCGCCAGAGTGCGCTCGACGCCGACCGATTTACGCTGACGATCGTTATGGATTTCTCGCTCGTCAATGCCGTGGCTGCGCTCCCACAGGATACGGCCAAACTTACCAAAACGTTTAAGCAGCATCGCCAGATCGCTGTTTTGCACGTCGCCACAGGTACGCAGCCCCATATTTTCCAGCTTCGCCGCCGACACCTTCCCGACGCCGGGAATTTTCGCCAGCGGCAGAGAGCGCACAAACTCCGCCACCTGATGCGGGGCAATGACGAACTGGCCATTCGGCTTGTTCATATCTGAGGCAATTTTAGCGAGGAATTTTACCGGCGCCACGCCCGCTGAAGCGGTGAGATTCAGTTCACGCTCGATGGTCTGGCGGATCTCCTGGGCCATCAGCGTGGCAGAGCCGTGGCAGTGTACGCTGTCGCTCACGTCAAGGTAGGCTTCATCCAGCGACAGCGGCTCGATTAACGAGGTATAGCGGGAGAAAATTTCGCGGATGTGGTTCGAGGCTTCTTTGTAGGCATCAAAGCGCCCCGGCAGCAGCGTGAGGTGCGGACACAGTTTAAGCGCCGTCGCCGTCGGCATCGCGCTGCGCACGCCAAACTTACGCGCAGGATAGTTCGCGGTACTAATCACGCCACGTTGTACCCGACTGCCGCCGATTGCAATGGGGATATCGCGCAACGCCGGGTTGTCACGCATTTCCACCGCTGCGAAGAAGCAGTCCATATCGACATGGATAATTTTACGCATCGCCTTGCCCAACACTGTATACCCATACAGCATAGCAAAACTACACGCAAATTTTATTCTTTTTTTAATTCAACCGCCAAAAAAGCTGTTACAACATAAAAGTGAAACAAATCACCTTTATTTTCATACATTTAAATAATGAATCAGGAAGATACAATCATGAAGAAAATACTCACGGTACTCTGTCTGCTGGCGACCGGCAGCGTTTTCGCCAATCCGCAGCTGATTGCCCACCGCGGCGGTACCGGCGATGCGCCGGAAAACACCCTACCGGCCATCAAACTGGCGCTGGAAAACCACGCGCAGGCCATCTGGGTCACGGTACAGCTAAGCCGCGATGGCGTACCGGTACTCTATCGCTCAAGCGATCTCTCCGCCCTGACCAACGCCGAGGGCAAGGTCTCAAGCTTAACCGCCGCCGAGCTGGCAAAAGTCGATGCCGGCTGGAAATGGGGCGATGACAACCATCCGTGGCGCGGCAAGCAGGCCACGATCCCGACCTTACAAAGCGTGCTGCAGCAGTGGCCGCAGACCTTCTTCTACATCGATATAAAATCACCGGATGCCGATCCGGCAGTGATGGGCGAACGCCTGCTGGAGGTGTTAAAAAATACCCATAGCCTCGACCGGGTACGGGTTTATTCCACCGAAGACCGCTATATCGCCGCTCTGCCGCAACCGATCCCCCGCTTTGTTAGCCGCAGCGAAACCCGAACCAGGCTTGCAAACGTTTCGCTCAGCCACCAGTGCCAGCAAGACAGCCAGCGCGACGGCGATAAGTGGTACGGGCTGGAACTAAAGCGCAAGGTGGAGGTAGTCGAGAAGTTTACCCTTGGTGAAGGCGTTTCTCCGGCGACGCTCACCTGGGATAAAGAGGCGATGGATTGCTTCCGCTCGCAGGGCCAGGCCCACATCATTTTCTTCGGCATCAATAGCGCGGAAAATTATCGAACGGCGAAAGAATTAGGCGCCGACGGCGTGATGGTGGATTCTCCGGCGCAGGCGAAAAACTGGCAGTAAGATAAAAAAGGCCGCGAAAGCGGCCTGAAAAACGCAAGCGTAGCGCCGTCGGCGCATTAGAGAATGCGCTGCTGCTGGCGCTGCGCCTCGCGGGCGAGACGTTTCTTACGCGCATCGCACGGTTCCGGACAGTCGCAGACTTTCTCCAGCCCCAGCGAGGAGATCCCGCCGCAGCTGCCTTGAATACTCTTACGCTTCACCAGGTAGCCCAGGGACATGCCGAGGATCACCAGCGCAAAAATCACAAAGGTCGCGACAAATACCGTCCACATCATCAGCCTCCAAAGTCATCGAGCATGATGTTCTCATCTTCGACGCCCAGATCTTTGAGCATTTTAATCACAGCGGCGTTCATCACCGGCGGCCCGCACATATAGAACTCGCAATCTTCCGGCGCCGGATGGTCGCGCAGATAGTTTTCATACAGAACATTATGGATAAAGCCCGTATGCCCGGTCCAGTTATCTTCCGGCAGCGGATCGGAGAGCGCGACGTGGAAGGTAAAATTGGGGTTTTCGCGCGCCAGCTGTTCAAACTCATCGTCATAGAACATTTCGCGCAGCGAACGCGCGCCGTACCAGAAGCTGATTTTACGCGTGCTGTGCAGGCGCTTAAGCTGGTCAAAGATGTGTGAACGCATCGGCGCCATGCCCGCTCCGCCGCCGATAAACACCATCTCGGCGTCGGTCTCTTTGGCAAAGAACTCGCCAAACGGCCCGGAAATCGTCACCTTATCGCCAGGCTTCAGCGACCAGATATAGGACGACATAATCCCCGGCGGCGCATCCGGAACCTTCGGCGGCGGCGTGGCGATACGCACGTTGAGCATAATGATGCCCTCCTCTTCCGGATAGTTAGCCATCGAGTAGGCGCGCAGGGTCGGCTCTTTCACCTCAGAGACATAGCGGAACAGGTTGAACTTGTCCCAGTCTGAGCGATATTCATCGGGAATATCAAAGTCGGCATAGGCCACTTTATGCGACGGGCATTCGATCTGAATATAACCGCCGGCGCGGAACGGCACCGCTTCACCATCCGGCACCCGTAATTTGAGCTCTTTAATGAAGGTCGCTTTGTTATCATTAGAGATAACCTCGCACTCCCATTTTTTCACGCCGAAAATCTCTTCCGGCAGCTCAATTTTCATATTCTGCTTCACCGCCACCTGGCAGGCCAGGCGGCACCCTTCTTTGGCTTCGCGTTTGGTGATATGCGAAAGCTCTGTCGGCAGAATATCGCCGCCGCCTTCTTTGATGGTCACCCGGCACTGGCCGCAGGAGCCGCCGCCGCCGCAGGCGGAAGAGACGAAGATACCGTTGCTGGAGAGCGTGTTCAGCAGTTTGTCGCCCGCCGGCGTGCGGATCTGTTTATCCGCTTCGTTATTGATTTCAATAACCACGTCGCCCGCGTTCACCAGCTTCGAGCGCGCCACCAGAATAAGCCCCGACAGGACCAGCACGATCAGCGTGAACATCACCACGCCAAGAATAATTTCCATACTTTTCCGCCCTTATAGCTGCACACCGGAGAATGACATAAAGCCGAGCGCCATCAGTCCGGTGGTGATAAAGGTGATCCCTAACCCGCGCAGACCGGCGGGCACGTTGGCGTACTTCATTTTTTCGCGGATCCCCGCCATCGCGACAATCGCCAGCATCCAGCCGATGCCGGAACCAAAGCCGTAAACAATCGATTCCGGGAAGTTGTAATCGCGCTGCACCATAAACGACACGCCGCCGAAAATAGCGCAGTTAACGGCGATAAGCGGCAGGAAGATCCCTAACGCGTTATAGAGTGCCGGGAAGTACTTATCGAGGATCATCTCAAGTATTTGCACCAGCGCCGCAATCACCCCGATAAAGGTGATGAAGTTAAGGAAGCTGAGGTCTACGCCTTCCATCAATGCGCCGTCGCGCAGCACCAGGTTATAGACCAGGTTGTTGATCGGTACGGCAAGACCCAGCACCACCGTGACCGCAACGCCGAGGCCAAACGCGGTGGAGACCTTTTTCGACACCGCGAGGAAGGTACACATCCCGAGGAAGAACGCCAGCGCCATGTTCTCAACAAACACCGCGCGGACAAACAGGCTAATGTAATGAGCCATGATCGGTTACTCCTTTTCCTGCTGTTCAGGCTTCCAGCTACGCAGGGCCCAAATCAGCAAACCGATAATGAAGAACGCGCTCGGCGCCAGCAGGAACAGGCCGTTCGGCTGATACCAGCCGCCGTTCTGCACCGTTTCCAGTACGGTGATACCGAACAGCTTACCGCTGCCGATAAGCTCGCGCAGGAAACCGACGATAATCAGGATCGCGCCGTAACCGAGACCGTTACCGATACCATCCATAAAGCTGGCCAGCGGCGGCGATTTCATGGCATAAGCTTCGGCACGCCCCATCACGATACAGTTCGTGATGATAAGCCCGACGAACACCGACAGCTGCTTAGAGGTCTCATAGGCGAAAGCCCGCAGCAGCTGATCCACCACGATAACCAACGAGGCGATGATCGCCATCTGCACGATGATGCGCACGCTATTGGGAATATGGTGGCGAATCATAGAGATAAACATGCTGGAGAACGCCGTTACCAGCGTCACCGCAATGGTCATCACGAAGGCGGTTTCCAGTTTGGTGGTCACCGCCAGCGCGGAGCAGACGCCGAGCACCTGCAGGGCGATGGGGTTATTGGCGATAAGCGGCCCCACCAGCACGCGCTTCACCTCTTTCATATCGCTCTGTTCAGCCATTATTCAGCTCTCCCTCACGAACCTTTTTCAGGAACGGACCAAAGCCCAGTTCGCCCATCCAGAAATCAAAGCTATGCTGCACGCCGTTTGACGTCAGCGTGGCGCCGGATAAACCGTCAACCGCGTGGAGATCGCCTGCGCGCGCGCCGCCTTTTACCACCTTCAACGACGGCATGCCGTTGTCATCCAGCACCTGCTTACCGACAAACTGCTGACGCCAGTTCGGGTTTTCCACCTCGCCGCCCAACCCCGGCGTTTCGCCCTGATCGTAGTAAGTAATGCCTTTCACCGTACGCCCATCGACGTCCAGCGCCACGAAGGCGTACATCATTGACCACAGGCCATTGCCATAGATAGGCAGCACGACTTCCTGAATCTGTTGCTGCGCGTCACGCACCAGGTAAATTTCCGCCAGGTTGCTGCGGCGTTTAATCCCGGCCGGATCCTGGCTGGCGTCGAGCGCGATACTCTGCTGCGGATCTTTCAGCGCCTGAGCCTGATTAAATTTGCCCGGGTCTTTATCCAGCAGTTCGCCGGTCGCCAGATTGACCAGCCGAGGGGTAATGCGCGCGGCGAAGGTTTCCGCCACCGCGTCAGCATCCATCCCCTGCTGCATCAGGCCGGCGACGGCCAGGATATTGCGCTGTTTATCCAGCGCGCGTTGTTCCTGCTGACGCGACTTGAGGCCCACGGCGGAACCAGCAACCACAATGGAGCACACCAGACAAAGCACCAGCACCACCAGCAGCGTTTTGCCGATGCTATCGTTACTTTTCTTCTCAGCCACGCGACTTCCTCCGCTTGATATTGGCCTGCACCACCAGGTAATCGAACAGCGGCGCAAAGAGGTTGGCGAACAGAATCGCCAACATCATCCCTTCCGGATAGGCCGGGTTGACGACGCGAATCAGCACGCACATCACGCCAATCAGCAGGCCGTAGCTCCATTTACCTTTATCGGTAAAGGAAGCCGATACCGGGTCAGTCGCCATAAACATCATGCCGAAGGCGAAACCGCCGAGCACCAGATGCCAGTACCACGGCATCGAGAACATGGGGTTGGTATCGGAACCGATGAAATTAAACAGCGTGGCGGTGGCGATCATACCGACCATCACCCCGGCGACGATGCGCCAGGAGGCGATACGGGCAAAGATAATGAACGCGCCGCCGATGAGGATCATCAGCGTCGACACTTCGCCAATCGAGCCGGGAATATTGCCAAGGAAGGCGTCCATCCAGCTCACCGGGATGCCGGTGGCGACGTTAACCAGCGCTTCACCGCCGCCGCTGGCCCACTGGGAGAGCGGCGTCGCGCCGGAAAAACCGTCCGCCGCCGTCCATACCAGGTCGCCAGAAATCTGCGCCGGGTAGGCAAAGAACAGAAACGCGCGCCCCGCCAGCGCCGGGTTGAGGAAATTGCGCCCGGTGCCGCCGAAAATTTCTTTGGCAATCACCACGCCGAAGGAGATCCCCAGCGCCGCCTGCCATAGCGGCATCGTTGGCGGCACAATCAGCGCGAAGAGAATCGAGGTAACGAAAAAGCCTTCGTTGATCTCATGTTTGCGCACAATCGCGAACAGCACTTCCCAAAAACCGCCGACGATGAATACGGTCAGGTAGATAGGCAGGAAAAATACCGCCCCCAGCGTCATCATGCTGAGCCACCCGGCATCGGCGTTGAAGCTCACCCCTAACCACTGGGCAACGCTATAGTGCCAGTTGTTGGCTATTACCTGCTGTAACTGTTCGGCGCCGTATAGCTTGTGCAACGCCGGAATCGTCTGCAAGCCGACGTTATACATGCCCCAGAACATCGCCGGGAACACCGCAAACCAGACGAGGATCATCATCCGCTTGAGGTCGATGGCGTCACGTACGTGCGCCGCGCCGCGGGTGACTAAACCCGGGGTGTAGAAGATCGTCGCCGCCGCTTCATACAGCGGGTAATATTTTGCTAACTTGCCGCCGTGCGTGAAATGCGGCTCAAGTTTCTCAATCAGGTGCTTTAAGCCCATCTCTTATCCTTCCTGCTCAATCTGGGTTAACACGCTGCGCAGCGCCGGGCCGTATTCATATTTGCCCGGACAAACGTAGGTGCAGAGCGCCAGATCTTCTTCATCCAGCTCCAGACAGCCCAGCGCCTGGGCGCTATCGCTATCGCCGGCAAGCAGATCGCGCAGCAATATGGTCGGCAGAATATCCAGCGGCATCACCCGCTCATAGTTGCCGATCGGCACCATCGCCCGCTCGCCGCCGTTAGTATCAGTGGAGAAATTAAAGCGCTTGCGCTTAAAGAAATGACCAAGGGTGGTACGGGTAATCGAGAACTTCTCTTTGCCCGGCATCACCCAGCCAAATAGCTCTTTTTCGCGGCCTTCTCTGACGACGCTGACCTGCAAATGGTAGCGCCCGAGGAAGGCGTGAGGGCCGCAGGCGTGAGTGCCGCTCAAGACTGAACCGGAAATTACCCGGTTTTCATCATCCACCAGCTCGCCCGCCAGCAGTTCATCGAGGCTGGCGCCAAGACAGGTTTGCAGCAGCCGCGGCTGTTTTACCTGCGGGCCGCCAAGGGCAATGACGCGTTCGCTGTACAGCTCGCCGTCGAGGAACAGTCTGCCGATGGCGATGACCTCCTGATAGTTGAGATGCCAGACCTGTTTGGTCAGGCTGACCGGCTCAAGGAAGTGAATGTGCGTACCGGCAAGCCCTGCCGGATGCGGGCCACTAAACTGGTTGAATGTCACCTGCCCGGCGGGATGGCCGCCCAGCTTGCCGCCGCTGGCCTGACAGACGTGGACTTTACCGTCCGTCAGGTGCGTTAGCACCGTCAGACCGGCATCAAAGGCTTCACGCTGGGCCAGGATAATCGGCTGCGGTTCAGCCGCCAGCGGGTTGGTATCGATAGCAGTGACGAAAATAGCCGCCGGAACGCTACCCGGCGCGGGAATTTTGCTGAAAGGACGGGTACGAAACGCCGTCCACTGCCCGGATTCCAGCAGCTGTTGCTGCACCGCTTCCCGTGGCAAATCGTTAAGATCTTCTAATGCATAGCGGGTAAACGACACCGCCTCATTGCTGCCGTCGATATCAATCACCACCGATTGCAGCACCCGGCGCTCGCCGCGATGAATGGCGCTGACCACCCCACTGGCTGGCGCGGTAAAACGTACCCCGGCGTTCTTTTTATCTTCGAACAGCACCTGGCCTTTTTGCACCCGATCGCCTTCGCTCACGGCCATCGAGGGGCGCATGCCGACGTACTCCTCGCCGAGCAGCGCGACGCGTTTCACCGCAGGCCGGGGCGAGATCTGCTGTAATGGCATGCCAGCTATGGGCAAATCCAGCCCTTTCGTGATTTTAATCATATCGTTAGCAGGTATCCGTAACCTAAACCCCGGCTCAAGCCGAGGCCAGCATTATTGATGGAATATCAGAATAAGAAAGGAATAGCGGTGCCACGGGGGCACAAGACGGGAGAGAAGCATCCTTTCTTACCCTGGTCATAAACGGCGGGAGTGTAACATTTTGTGAGTGGCAGAAGTAGGAAAAGCGCCAATAAGTGCTTCTAAAATGCGAGCTATTGCGCAAAGTTCTCACTGCGCTTTGCGGCAATATTCGCTATAAAGGAACATTAAATTGTAAACGCAGCCACACCGTGCTTGCGAAAAACTGCCGTGATGCTAATGTGAGCGCTCTAAATCCAGAAAACTCTGATTTCGGGTATCTCTTGCCGTCCTGGCATGTGGTTTTTTGTTTTATCAAGGAACAAGCAGTATGCGCAAAATCGCATTCTTTATTGCGATGCTTCTGTTGCCGTGCGTGTCATTTGCTGGGTTACTCAGCAGTAACAGCCCGACAACGCCGGTTAGCAAAGAATATAAACAGCAGTTAATGGGCTCTCCCGTTTATATCGAGATCTTCAAAGAAGAGCGGATGCTCGATCTCTACGTCAAAATGGGCGAAACCTACCAGCTTCTCGATAGCTACCGGATCTGTAACTACTCCGGCGGCCTCGGGCCGAAGCAACGCCAGGGCGATTTCAAAAGTCCGGAAGGGTTTTATAACGTCTCCCGCAGTCAGCTAAAACCAGACAGCCGCTTTTATAAAGCGATCAATATCGGCTTCCCGAATGCCTACGATCGCGCGCACGGCTATGAAGGTAAATACCTGATGATCCACGGCGCCTGCGTTTCCGTCGGCTGCTACGCGATGACCGATACCGGCATTGACGAGATCTTCCAGTTTGTCACCGGCGCGCTGGTATTTGGCCAGCCAAGCGTGCAGGTCAGCATCTACCCGTTCCGCATGACCGACGCCAACATGGCGCGACATAAGTTCTCGTACTATGCGGATTTCTGGAAGCAGCTGAAGCCAGGCTATGACTACTTCCAGCAGACCCACAAACCGCCGGTGGTTTCGGTGATGGATGGCCGCTATATCGTCAGCAAGCCGCTCAGCCACGAGGTTATCCAGCCGCAGCTGGCCTCAAACTATACGCTCCCCGAGGCAAAATAACGCCCACTCGCCTGGCATGATTTTATTCCAGGCCTCATTGCCGGTCAGCGGCTGAGTGGCGATAACGGAGACCACATCGTTTGGTGTGGTCTCACGTTGAAAATCAATTTCCACATCCTGATCCAGCAGCTTCGCCACGCCAAACGGCGCCCGACGGGTGATCCAGTACAGGTTGGTTGAACAGTACGCCATCACATAGCGCCCGTCCGATAACAGCATATTAAACACGCCCTTCTCGCGCATTTCGCCCGCCAGCGTCGCGATGTATTTAAACACGCCGACCATATTGCCAGGCGTGCGCGGATAGCGCTCGGTTAAACGGTGCAACAGCCAGCAGAAAGCCGTTTCGCTGTCGGTCTCGCCCACCGGGCGGAAATTTCCCGTCTTCAGCGATTTATAACCCTTGAGCTGCCCGTTATGGGCGTAGGTCCAGTGGCGGCCCCACAGTTCGCGGGTGAACGGATGGGTGTTCTCCAGCGCCACTTCGCCACGGTTGGCCTGACGGATATGGGCAATGACGGAACAGGATTTAATGGGATAATCCTGTACCAGTTTGGCTATTGGCGACTGAAAGCTCGGCTGCGGATCTTTAAATGTGCGACACCCTTTCCCTTCGTAAAAGGTAATACCCCAGCCGTCTTTATGCGGCCCGGTGCCGCCCCCGCGCTGAACCAGCCCGGAGAAGCTAAAACAGATATCGGTCGGCACATTGGCGCTCATCCCGAGCAATTCGCACATAGATCACCTCATACCACTGCACAAAATATCCTGCCGCTAAAGCCTTGTCGCCGCGGCTCCTCAACATGGAAGCCACGGCGCCGTCATCATGGCAAGTTAAGCTTTAACCATCTCTTTTTCGATCAACATAATCAGAATATGAATCACCTTAATGTGAATCTCCTGAATGCGATCGGCGTAACCGAAATGCGGTACGCGAATTTCCACATCGGCGGAACCCGCCATTTTGCCGCCGTCTTTACCGGTCAGGGTGATCACTTTCATTCCCTGCGCACGCGCGGCTTCAATCGCTTTGATCACGTTGCCGGAGTTGCCGGAGGTGGAAATGCCCAGCAGAACATCGCCTGCGCGGCCAACAGATTCAACATAGCGGGAGAAGACATATTCATAGCCAAAATCATTACTCACGCAGGACAGATGGCTGACGTCAGAAATAGCGATCGCCGGATAACCAGGGCGGTTCTCGCGATAACGCCCGGTCAGCTCTTCCGCAAAATGCATCGCATCGCAATGAGAACCGCCGTTGCCGCAGGAAAGCACTTTACCGCCAGCTTTGAAGCTATCCGCCAGCAGTACCGCCGCGCGCTGGATAGCGTGAATGTTGGCCTCGTCCTGCAGAAAGTTGGCCAGCGTTTCCGCGGCTTCGTTCAGTTCGTTACGAATAAGATCCTGGTACATGAGGATAATCCTTCAGTATTGGTTGGAATAACCCTGGCAGTGTACCGGATAGCCGCCGAAGCGAGAAGCAGCAGGCAACGTTATCCCTCGTCCTTTTGATTTTACGTGCCGCTTTTCCAGCCAACAATGTGAGCAAGGTTGTAATTATTTTGTAAACACATTGCTAAAACAAATTACATCCACTACAACCAATACATCACAAGTGGTCAGACCTCCTACAAGATAAGGGAGCATTTCTCTATGATGATTTTGAGTATTGTTGCAACCGTAGTGTTACTCGGCGTGCTCTTCTATCACCGAGTCAGCCTGCTTCTCAGCAGCGTGATTTTGCTCGCCTGGACCGCGGCGCTCAGCGTGGCGGGGCTGTGGAATATCTGGCTGCTGTTGCCGCTGGCGATTATCCTGCTGCCGTTCAACTTTGCGCCGATGCGTAAATCCCTTTTCTCCGCCCCGGCATTCCGCGCCTTCCGCAAAGTAATGCCGCCGATGTCGCGTACGGAAAAAGAAGCCATCGATGCCGGCACCACCTGGTGGGAAGGCGATCTGTTCCGCGGCAACCCGGACTGGCACAAGCTGCATAACTATCCGCAGCCGCGCCTCACCGCCGAAGAGCAGGCTTTCATCGACGGCCCAGTAGAAGAAGCCTGCCGCATGGCGAACGACTTCGAAATTACCCATGAGATGGCGGATCTGCCGCCGGAGCTGTGGGCGTACCTGAAAGAGCATCGCTTCTTTGCGATGATCATTAAGAAAGAGTACGGCGGCCTGGAGTTTTCCGCCTATGCCCAGTCTCGCGTACTGCAAAAGCTGTCCGGCGTTTCCGGGATCCTGGCGATCACCGTCGGCGTGCCTAACTCCTTAGGGCCGGGCGAACTGCTGCAACATTACGGTACCGAAGAGCAGAAAAATCACTACCTGCCGCGCCTGGCGCGTGGTCAGGAGATCCCATGCTTCGCGTTGACCAGCCCGGAAGCGGGCTCCGACGCCGGCGCGATCCCGGATACCGGCGTAGTCTGTATGGGCGACTGGCAGGGTCAGCAGGTGCTGGGGATGCGCCTGACCTGGAACAAGCGCTATATCACCCTCGCGCCAATCGCCACCGTACTGGGCCTGGCTTTCAAACTCTCTGATCCGGACCGTCTGCTGGGCGGCGAGGAAGAACTCGGTATCACCTGCGCGCTGATCCCCACCTCAACGCCGGGCGTGGAAATTGGCCGTCGTCACTTCCCGCTGAACGTACCGTTCCAGAACGGCCCCACTCGTGGTAAAGATATTTTCGTACCGATCGATTACATCATCGGCGGCCCGAGCATGGCCGGCCAGGGCTGGCGTATGCTGGTTGAGTGCCTGTCCGTGGGTCGCGGTATTACTCTGCCGTCCAACGCCACCGGCGGCCTGAAATCCGTCGCTATGGCGACCGGCGCCTACGCCCACATTCGCCGTCAGTTCAAAATCTCGATTGGTAAAATGGAAGGTATCGAAGAGCCGCTGGCGCGTATCGCAGGCAACGCCTACGTAATGGACGCCGCCGCTTCGCTGATTACCTACGGGATTATGCTTGGCGAGAAACCGGCGGTGCTGTCGGCGATCGTTAAATATCATTGTACCCACCGCGGCCAGCGTTCAATCATAGACGCTATGGATATTACCGGCGGTAAAGGCATCATGCTGGGCGAAGGCAACTTCCTTGCCCGCGCTTATCAGGGCGCGCCGATCGCCATTACCGTTGAAGGGGCGAATATCCTCACCCGCAGCATGATGATCTTTGGTCAGGGGGCGATTCGTTGCCATCCGTATGTACTGGATGAGATGGCCGCCGCGCAGAACAATGACGTTAACGCCTTCGATAAGCTGCTGTTTAAACATATCGGCCATGTCGGTAGCAACAAAATACGCAGCTTCTGGCTGGGCCTGACTCGCGGCCGCACCAGCAGCGCGCCGACCCGTGATACTACACGCCGCTACTATCAGCACATGAATCGCCTGAGCGCCAACCTGGCCCTGCTGTCGGATGTATCAATGGCGGTACTGGGCGGCAGCCTGAAGCGTCGCGAACGTATCTCCGCGCGTCTCGGCGACGTGCTGAGCCAGCTTTACCTGGCATCGGCGGTGCTGAAACGTTATGACGATGAAGGCCGTAATGAAGCGGATCTGCCGCTGGTCCATTGGGGCGTGCAAGATGCGCTGTATCAGGCAGAGCAGGCTATCGATGACCTGCTGAAGAACTTCCCGAACCGCTTTGTCGCCGGCGCGCTGCGTCTCGCCATCTTCCCGACCGGCCGTCACTACGATGCGCCGTCCGACAAGCTGGATCATAAAGTGGCGAAAATTCTGCAGGTTCCGAGCGCGACCCGCTCTCGTATCGGTCGCGGCCAGTACCTGACGCCAAGCGAACATAACCCGGTTGGCCTGCTGGAAGAGGCGCTGCTGGATGTGATGGCGGCGGACCCAATCCACCAGCGCATCTGCAAAGAGCTGGGTAAAAATCTGCCGTTCACCCGCCTGGATGAGCTGGCCACTAATGCGCTGGCCAAAGGGTTAATTAATCAGGAGGAAGCCTCGATTCTGACCCGTGCGGAAACTAGCCGTCTGCGCAGTATTAACGTTGATGATTTCGCGGCGGATGAACTGGCGACCAAACCGGTAAAGCTGCCGGAAAAAATCCGCAAGATTGAAGCGGCATAATAGCAGCAATACTCCACATCACGACGAAGGCGGGGAATTTCCCCGCCTTTCTTTTATTGTTACTCGCCGAAGTTAGCATTTCTTTAACAAAATATTCCATGCTGCTTCCCGCTGCTGATATGGTATTAAAATTAGCTTATGCCCTCTTCATAATGGAGTTCACCACTGTGTCTGGCTTGAAAATTACGCTGTTGCAGCAACCGCTGGTGTGGATGGATGGTCCCGCCAACCTGCGCCATTTCGATCGTCAGCTGGAAGAAGTGAGCGGGCGCGACATCATTGTGCTGCCTGAGATGTTTACTACCGGATTTGCCATGGAAGCGGCGAAGCAGTCGATGCCGCAGGGAGAGGTCGTTGAGTGGATGCTGGCGAAAGCGGAGCAGACCAACGCGATGATTGCCGGTAGCGCGGCCTTGCAGACCGAACGTGGCCCGGTGAACCGCTTTCTGCTGGTAGAGCCCGGCGGTAAAACGCACTTTTACGATAAGCGTCACCTGTTCCGCATGGCGGATGAGCATCACCATTATGAGGCAGGTACTGAGCGAGTGGTCTTTGAATGGCGCGGCTGGCGGATTCTGCCGCTGGTGTGTTATGACCTGCGTTTCCCGGTATGGTCGCGTAACCACAACGATTACGATCTGGCGCTGTATGTTGCTAACTGGCCTGCCCCGCGTTCGCTGCACTGGCAATCGCTGCTGGTCGCCAGAGCTATTGAAAACCAGGCCTACGTCGCCGGCTGCAACCGCGTCGGCACCGATGGCAACGGCCACCACTATCGGGGCGATAGCCGTATCATCAGCCCGCAGGGAGAGATTATCGCCACCGCCGAACCGCATCAGGCGACGCGGCTCGATGCCGATCTGTCGTTGGCCGCGCTGCAGGAGTATCGCGAGAAATTTCCGGCCTGGCAGGATGCCGATCCTTTCACGATCGGCTAAACACTTTTCGGGAGCCGCTGCGCTCCCTTTTTATTCCACCACGATCCGCAAAGCGCAGTAGACCAATAACGCTGCCAATACCCAGTTCAGTTGCCGCCCGTACAACAAAAACAGGCGCTGAAACAGATGCCCCGCCAGAGCCCAGCACAGGTTTCCCAGCGCGCCAATCGCCGCCAGCAGCAGACTCACGCTAATGAGCCAAATCGGCTCGCGGGTAACAGGCAGGACAAAGGTAGAGAGCGCGGTGATGCCATACAGAATAATTTTTACGTTGACGAACTGCAGGCCCAGGCTCGCCCAGAAACCCACCGGCTCTGTACTCAGCGCGCCTGCCCCCGGTTTGCTTTTGGCTATCTGCCAGGCCAGCCACAGGATATACGCCGCGCCAATCCATCCCAATATCCGGGTAAATCGCGAGTCGAGTTCCACCAGCGAAAAGGTTAAAGCCGCGCAAATCAGCATAGTGATAATAAAACCAATGCTCATCCCCGCCAGCACCCGCAGACTGCGGCGTAAGCCATGGGCGGTGACGCTGCTGAGGGCAAGAATATTATTGGGGCCGGGAGTCAGCGCGGTTATCAGGGTATAAGTCAAAAAAGCACTAATCAAAGCTGGGGTCACTTGTCTTCTCCTTCGTTTTGGCAGACAGTACCCGAAGCCATTCATTTAAAAAAATGAATGTTTTCTGACTCTGAATTCGATAATTTCGATAGTTGGTGGCGAAATGGATCTGCGGCGTTTTATTACTCTCAAGACGGTAGTGGAAGAAGGCTCGTTTTTACGCGCGGCGCAAAAACTATGCTGTACGCAATCCACCGTGACCTTTCATATTCAACAGCTTGAGCAAGAGCTTGCCGTTCAGCTGTTTGAAAAAATTGGTCGCCGCATGTGCCTGACCGAATCCGGTAAAAAGGTGCTGCCGCACGTCCATGAACTGGCGAGGGTGATGGAAACTATTCGTGAGGCGGCTCGCGAGGATGGCGAACCGGCTGGCGAGCTACGCGTTGCCTGTGGGGAAACCCTGCTGGCCTATAAAATGCCGCAGGTGCTACAGCGCTTTAAACAACGGGCGCCGCAGGTACGCTTATCGCTGCAGTCGCTCAACTGTTATGTCATCCGCGATGCACTACTCAACGATAGCGCCGATTTGGGCGTGTTTTATCGGGTTGGCAACGATGACGCGTTAACCATGACAAGCTTTGGCCAGCAGTCGCTGACGCTGGTCGCCTCGCCGCAGCATCCGGCGGTCGATTTTACCCGCTGCGGGCAACATATTCCGCTGAGCTTTGTTATCAATGAGCCACAGTGCGTATTTCGGCAAATTTTTGAAAGCACGCTGCGCCAGCGCGCCATTACCCTGGAAAATACTATTGAGCTCTGGAGTATCGAAAGTATTAAGCAGTGCGTGGCGAGCAATCTTGGCGTCAGCTATCTGCCGCGTTTCGCCGTTGAGGAAGAGCTTAAGCGCGGTACGCTGGTTGAACTCCCGTTCAGCGATATTCCACTCACTATTAACGCGATATGCGCCCATCACGCCGGTAAAGTGATTAGCCCGGCAATGCGGGTATTTATGCAGTGTGTTGAGGAGGCGTTAGGGGCGGATTAAATGATAATTCCCCCAAACGACGAAGGCCTGAATCATTGCTGATTCAGGCCTTCTGAATAGTGGCGGAACGGACGGGACTCGAACCCGCGACCCCCTGCGTGACAGGCAGGTATTCTAACCGACTGAACTACCGCTCCGCGTTGTTGTTCCGTTGGGAACGAGGCGAATATTACGGTTTCCCTACATCGCCGTCAACGCTTTTTCTTCACTTTTGAATCGTTTGCTGCAAAATTAGCCCGCCCGCCTATTTTTAGCGCATATTACCGGCAATCAGGCGCGCCACAGGCAGCTTCCGCCCTTCTTTTGCACCAGGTCGAGACGCGATTCATGGTCCGCCAGCTCGCTATCAGAGGCATAAACCACGCGTAATTTACTGGCGGCGCGGACAACGCGCTGTATTCCAATATCGCCGGCCTGCTGTTGGCCTTCTCCTTCCATCGAAAACGCCATGCTGGTCTGCCCACCGGTCATCATCAGATAGACGTCAGCCAGAATCTGGGCATCGAGCAACGCGCCGTGCAGCGTACGCTTGCTGTTGTCTATTTCATAACGTGAACAGAGCGCATCAAGGCTGTTACGCTTGCCGGGGAACATCTTACGCGCCAGCGCCAGGCTATCGGTGACCTTACAAAAGGTTTCCGTTTTCTCAATGCCGCGGTTCAGCTTTTTGAATTCATAATCCATAAAGCCGATATCGAACGATGCGTTATGGATGACCAGCTCCGCGCCGCGGATATACTCCATGAACTCATCGGCAACGTCGGCAAATGTCGGCTTATCCATGAGGAATTCATCGGCAATACCGTGAACGCCGAAGGCTTCAGGGTCCACCAGCCGGTCGGGCTTCAGGTAAACATGGAAGTTATTACCGGTGAGGCGACGGTTGATCACCTCTACGGCGCCGATCTCGATGATCTTATGCCCTTCATAGTGGGCGCCGATCTGGTTCATACCGGTGGTTTCGGTATCGAGAACAATCTGTCGTGTAATTGCAGTGCTCATAGCGGTCATTTATGTCAGACTTGTCGTTTACATATCGATTTCAATTACAGGAAGTCTACCAGAGATGCTCAAACAGGTAGAAATTTTCACCGATGGTTCTTGCCTGGGGAATCCAGGGCCTGGCGGCTACGGCGCTATTATGCGCTATCGCCAGCATGAAAAAACCTACAGCGCGGGCTACCGCCTGACGACTAACAACCGCATGGAACTGATGGCTGCCATCGTCGCTCTCGAAGCGCTTAAAGAGCACTGCGAAGTGGTGCTAAGTACCGATAGCCAGTACGTCCGCCAGGGGATAACCCAGTGGATCCATAACTGGAAGAAACGCGGCTGGAAAACGGCGGACAAAAAGCCGGTTAAAAATGTCGATCTGTGGAAACGCCTTGATGCCGCTCTCGGCCAGCATCAGATTAAATGGGAATGGGTCAAAGGCCATGCCGGACACCCGGAAAACGAACGCTGCGACGAACTTGCGCGCGCCGCTGCGTCTAACCCCACGCTGGACGACGTCGGCTACCAGCCGGAAAGCTAATTCCCCCCGTCGCGCCACTGCCTGGTGGCGCCAACGGCCGGACGCAGCTGCGTCTTCGCCTTCCCGGACTTCATCGGATTTAGCGTCAACGGAATGGTTCTTTTCCGCGCGACGATCATTTGCAAACATCCCAAAGCAGGCAGATGAGTACTTAGCATTTTTCCCCCCTGCTTCGACCAGGGCAGCACCTGATAGCGACCGTAGTGCAGCACCTCAAAATTGAGCAGCGCCAGCCAGTCAAGCTGTCGCGTCATGGTAAACATCCGGCTGTTATAGGGGATAGTTTTTCGCAGAACCGGCGTCACTTTGCGCAATCCAATCAGGCTCAGCGGGTTAAAAGCAGTCAAAATCATCCAGCCATCGTCAATCAGCACGCGGTCAGCTTCGCGCAACAGCCGGTGCGGATCGCTGCACCATGGCAAAGTATGCGCCAGTAAACAGGCATCCACCGATTTGGCGGCGAAAGGAAGAGACAGCGGGTCGGCTTTGACCTGGATCGGACTTCCCCCCAGCGAAACGTTCACCTGATGGGAGATCGCGCAGGCTTCGGTATTGATTTCCGCGCTCAGATTGCCAATCTTAAGTAGATGAAAGCCATATAATTTAGCCAGCCACGGTTTCATATGCCGTTCCAGCGACTCGCGATAGTATTCACCCCACGGCATACTGGACCAATGCTCTGGAGCTGTAATTGTATGAGGTATCCTTGCCGGCTTCATCGCAACCTTCCGCAACGCTTTGAGAGGTAATTTATGAATCTTATCAGTATTCCTGCATTTCAGGACAACTACATCTGGGTTGTTAGCGACGATAGCCGTCGTTGTGTGATAGTCGATCCCGGTGAAACCGCGCCGGTACTCGCGGCCATTGAAGAAAACAACTGGCAGCCAGAAGCGATTTTGTTAACCCACCACCACCATGATCATGTTGGCGGCGTGAAAGAACTGCGGCAAAAATTTCCGCAACTTGTGGTTTACGGGCCGGCAGAAACCCAGGATAAGGGAAGCACGGATATTGTATCTGATGGCGATAGCATTACTCTTTTGGGTCACGAATTTTCTATTTTCGCCACGCCAGGTCACACATTAGGACATATCTGTTTCTACAGCAAACCTTATCTATTTTGTGGCGATACAATGTTTTCCGGCGGCTGCGGCAGGCTGTTCGAAGGTACAGCAGATCAAATGTATCAATCATTTATGAAAATAAATGCCCTTCCCGCTGACACCCTAATTTGTTGCGCACATGAGTACACTTTAGCAAACATGAAGTTTGCATTGAGTATCCTGCCAGATGATATGGATATAAAGGATTACTACCATAAAGTTAAGGAGTTACGCGCAAAAAACCAAAAGACACTACCCGTTACTCTGAAAAATGAACGCCGTATAAATTTATTTTTACGTACGGATGACAATGATTTAATTAAAGAAATATCCAAAGAAACAAATTTGCAACACTCAGCGCAGAGATTTGCATGGTTAAGGTCAAAGAAAGATGACTTCTGAGATTTAACGCTTGTCATCCTCGGCCTTCACCGTTATCCTTGCTCGTCTTTTAAGCAACTATTGACACACACATGAAGGCACGAGCGATATTACTCGCCTCTGTCCTGCTGGTAGGGTGCCAGGCGTCGAAGCACGACGGCACCGTAGAACAGCGAGCACAGAGCCTTTCTGCAGCTGGTCAAGGGGAAGCAGGCAAGTTCACAAGTCAGGCGCGATGGTTAGATGATGGAACCCTCTACGCGCAAGACCAGGATCTGTGGACTTCCATAAGCGACGAGCTAAAGATGGGAATTCCGGAAAACCCCCGGATTCGCGAACAGAAACAGAAGTACTTACGTAATAAGAGCTATCTCCACGATGTAACTTTACGGGCTGAACCGTATATGTACTGGATAGCCGGGCAAGTTAAGAAACGTAACATGCCAATGGAACTGGTATTACTACCCATAGTGGAGAGCGCTTTTGACCCACACGCGACGTCTGGCGCCAATGCCGCAGGCATTTGGCAGATCATTCCGAGCACAGGGCGCAATTATGGTTTAAAACAGACCCGCAGTTACGATGCGCGTCGTGATGTCGTTGCGTCTACTACCGCGGCGCTGGACATGATGCAACGTCTGAACAAAATGTTCGACGGCGACTGGTTACTGACCGTCGCGGCATATAACAGCGGCGAAGGCCGGGTAATGAAGGCCGTGAAGGCGAACCGTTCGCGTGGTAAACCCACCGATTTTTGGTCGCTCTCGCTGCCGCGTGAAACCAAGGTCTACGTGCCAAAAATGCTGGCTTTGAGCGATATTCTCAAAAACAGCAAGCGTTACGGCGTGAAGCTGCCAACGGCTGATGAAAGCCGTGCGCTGGCGCGCGTTCGCCTCGATAGTCCGGTTGAGATTTCTCAGCTCGCGGACATGGCAGGAATGCCGGTCAGCAAGCTGAAAACCTTTAACGCCGGCGTAAAGGGTTCAACGCTTGGCGCTAGCGGGCCAAAGTACGTTATGGTGCCTCAGAAGCACGCGGCTCAACTGCGTGAGTCTCTGGCCTCTGGCGACATTGCCGCCGTACAGCCGACGCAGCTAGCTGACAATACGCCGCTGACCAGCCATAGCTACAAGGTACGTTCTGGCGATACGATTTCCGGGATTGCTTCGCGTCTCGGCGTCACCACCCGGGATCTGCAGCAGTGGAACAACCTGCGCGGTTCAGGGTTGAAAGTTGGACAGAATCTGGTTGTCGGCGCAGGCAGCAGCGCGCAACGTCTGGCGAACAACAATGATAGCATCACCTATCGTGTTCGTAAGGGCGACTCGCTATCGAGCATCGCAAAACGCCACGGCGTCAATATCCGCGACGTTATGCGCTGGAACAGCGATACCGATAACCTGAAGCCTGGGGATCAGCTAACGCTGTTTGTGAAGAACAACGACAGACCTGAATCCTGATTTCAGAATAATGAGAAAGGCACCGATTCCCCGGTGCCTTTTTTATTGCCAGCGCTACACTGCTTTATGCGCTTCAAACATGATGGTATCGCTGGTAAACGATCCATCCTGCTGTAATTCGAAGTAGGCTTTAACCTCCGCCGATGCACTCTGCTGATATAAGCGAATCGCCTCCGCCAGCGCTTCTGGCGTGCGCATCCGCGCGACCCAGGAGCTAAATTCCAGCGGCAGACGATCGGTCAATAAATGATTGATCGCCAGGCCTGCGTCGTTGGCCAGCGCCAGCCACTCGCCGCTGGAGTAATTACGCACGTGCGAGGTGTCGCGCAGGGCCTCTACGGTCTGCAGCCAGACATCACGTACCGGATGCCCCGGAGACATTACGTCCATCATGATCATCACCCCGCCCGGCTTCAGCACGCGTTTCACCTCGCGCAGCGCCTGGCCGACATCATGCCAATGGTGAGCGGAGTAGCGGCTAATCACCACATCAAAACTGGCGTCGGCAAACGGCAGCATTTCAGCATATCCCTGCTGAGTGACGATGTTGGTAAAGCCTTTGTCTTTTGCCGCCTGAGCGACAACCTCCAGCATCTGGCTCGATAAATCATACGCGGTAACCTGCGCTACCTGGCCGGCAGCGGTAAAACTGGCGTGCCCTGCCCCGCATCCCATATCCAGCAACGTTGCCTGCGGGAAATCCGCCAGCCGTTCCGCCAGACGCTGCAGATCGCGCCCGGAGGCGTGTACGGCGCTGGTCAGATAGGCGCTTGCCTGTGAGCCAAACTGCTTTTCGACGTTGTCATGATGAGAGCGTGTTGTCATTGTGTTGTCCTTCGGTGGTTTGAGTAATAAAGGGCAGCATCGTGCTGAACGCAGACCTGCCCGATGGCAGGCCTGACATACCTTAATTAATCAGGCTTGCCGGGACTGAATTCGACTAGTAGCGGGTTGTGATCGGAGGCGCGGGTCACCAGCACGGAGGCATCGTGCACGCTTAAGCCGCGGTAGAACACAAAATCGAGCGGGCGACCAAACGCGCGGCGGCGCTGATCGTCAGAGAAACGAACCTCGCGTAACGACATCTCACGCGCAAAGCGGTACAACGCATTCATCCGCGGGCGGCTCCAGGCGTTGAAATCACCAGCCATGATTACCGGCCCGCTGTGATGGGCAATCTGATCGCCAATTGGCAGCAGCTGTTTACTATAGACATCGACGCCAAGACTAAAATTAACCGCATGGATATTCACCACCATTAACAGCCGTGCATCGGGCAGCGGATAAACGGTCACTAACGCCGATTTAGGCAAACGTAAAATAGGTTCGCGCTCGCGCAAGGGACAGCAATAGATGGGGTGAGCGGAGGCCAGCGTCATCACGCCGGAAGGATGCTGCGGCAATACCAGCGCCGGCACCTGATCGGCGGCCAGATAGTTTGAAGTCGCGAACCTGACCAGTTCTGGGGTGGTTTGCGCCTCCTGCAACAGGACCAGATGCGCGTCTTTGCCGAAATTTTTGAGCACTGACTGCCATTCTGCACGCTGCTGCTTAAAGATATTCCACACCAGCACGCGAATTTTCTCATCGCTGCTTAATGGCGCGCCGGCGGGATAAACCGGACTGACGCCCGCAAACGCCCCCGGAGGCAAGATTCTCTCCGCGGGTTGTCCGGCGACATAGCGCATGGCATAGGTATTCTTTCGCAATTTGGGCATTCAACCTCGATAACAGGAAACCAGCCCGACTGCGGCTGGTTCTTCTGTTATAGGGATTTTCCCATACACTTTCAATGCAATTTGCGAGAAAGCCTTATCCTTCGAGAGAAACGGCTGCCGAACGGCGTGGAGATTTATCTAAACGACCGCTCAGTACGACCAGTAGCAAAGCAACCAGCACAATCAGCGCGCCAATCCACGGCGTCTGCGCCAGACCGTACAGCTCGACCGTCTGTCCACCAATGACCGAACCGAGGGCAATACCAATATTGAAGGCAGCGATGTTCAAACCAGAGGCGACATCAACGGCGCCCGGCGTGTATTGTTCAGCCTTTTGCACCACATAGACCTGCAGACCCGGAACGTTGCCGAAGGCGAAAATGCCCATCACCAGTACCGTTGCCAGAGCGGCGTAGTGCAGATTGGCCGTGAACTGGAAGACCAGCAACAGCACCACCAACGCAGCGAAGATAAATTTCAACGCGGCGACGGCGCCATGTTTATCGGCGAGCTTACCGCCCCACACGTTACCGATAGCGACAGAGATACCGTAACCCAGCAGGATCCAACTGACCGCAGACGGGCTAAAGCCAGCCAGCTCCTGCATCATCGGCGCGAGGAAAGTAAATGCGGTAAACACGCCGCCATAGCCCAGCGCGGTAATCGCGTAGATCATCAACAGGCGCGGATGGGTCAAGACTTTCATCTGATCGCGCAGGCTGGCGCCGGCGCGGCCCGGAATATTATTCGGCACCAGGATCAGGCTGCTGATAAGCGCAATGACGCCCAGAATCGATACCGCGAGGAACGTTTCCCGCCAGCCAAAATGCTGACCGATGAACGTCCCGAAAGGCACCCCGGTTACCAGCGCGACCGTCAGGCCGCCGAACATGATAGCAATGGCCGAGGCGGCTTTCTCTTTTGGCACCAGGCTGGTGGCAATCGTCGAGCCGATAGAAAAGAATACGCCATGCGCCAGGCCGGTCAGCAGGCGGGCCATAATCAAAGTGCCATAACCCGGAGCCTGCCACGCTAGCAGGTTACCGGCGGTAAACAACACCATTAACGCCAGCAGGAGCTGCTTACGCGGCATGCGCCCGGTTAGCGCGGTCAGCACCGGGGCGCCAATCGCCACGCCTAGCGCATAGATGGAAACCAGCAGGCCCGCAGACGGCAGCGAGATAGCCAGTTGTTCGGCGATGGTCGGTACCAGACCGACGATCACAAATTCGGTAGTGCCAATAGCAAAGGCACCGATGGTTAATGCAAGTAGCGCCAGTGGCATAATTTACTCCGTAGCATCAGGATTAAGATGACACGTAGTATGAAGGGATGTTTAAATAACAAAAACCATCAAAATCTCAATAGAATTTTGCTATAGGTGCAACAATGAGAGCCACGTCAGAAGAGATCGCTATCTTCGTCGCCGTAGTGGAAAGCGGCAGTTTTAGCCGGGCGGCCGAGCAGCTCGGGCAGGCAAACTCTGCCGTCAGCCGGGCAGTCAAAAAGCTGGAATCAAAGCTAGGCGTTAGTTTGTTAAACCGGACCACGCGCCAGCTGAGCCTGACAGAAGAAGGCGAGCGTTATTTCCGCCGCATGCAGGTGGTGTTGCAGGAGATGGCGGCTGCTGAGAACGAGCTTCTGGAGACGCGCACCACCCCTCGCGGATTGCTTCGCGTTGATGCCGCCACCCCGGTGATGCTGCATTTTTTAATGCCGCTGGTAAAACCGTTTCGCGAACGTTATCCAGAAATGACGCTCTCGCTGGTCTCCTCGGAAACCTTCATTAATCTTATAGAACGTAAAGTCGATGTCGCGATCCGCGTGGGTACCCTAACCGATTCCAGCCTGCGCGCCCGCCCGCTGTTCACCAGCTATCGCAAGATCATCGCCTCGCCTGATTATATCGCCCGCTACGGCACGCCGGTGAATGCGGAAGATCTTGCGGATCATCTCTGCCTGGGGTTCACCGAGCCTGTCTCGTTAAATACCTGGCCTATTGCCGCCAGCGATGGCCAATTACTGGAAGTCGGTTGCGAAATTACCTCTAACAGTGGCGAAACGCTAAAACAGCTCTGTCTTGGCGGCAATGGTATTGCCTGTCTATCGGATTATATGGTGGATAAAGAGATTGCCAGCGGGGAGTTTGTGGAGCTACTTGCCGACAAGCGCTTGCCGGTGGAGATGCCTTTCAGTGCGGTGTATTACAGCGACAGAGCCGTCAGCAC
This sequence comes from Klebsiella sp. JN_Kp122, assembly GCF_040062085.1. Taxonomy (NCBI): domain Bacteria; kingdom Pseudomonadati; phylum Pseudomonadota; class Gammaproteobacteria; order Enterobacterales; family Enterobacteriaceae; genus Klebsiella; species Klebsiella sp. JN_Kp122. The sequence goes on along the minus strand of NZ_JBEAHW010000023.1, from coordinate 1,264 downwards.
GCGTATCAGGGCATTTATTGACTTTCTGAGTGAGCACGTCAAACAGCTCCCGAAGGAGCTGTAAGAAACTATCGTCCGGCAGCGGCGTCAACCGCCTGCCGGAATCGGTGGATTAATCCCACTTCGGCGCCAGACCTTCCGGGCTTACCAGACGGTCGTTGCAATCCAGCGCGGCAATCGCTTTACGATCTTCATCATCCAGCTTCAGATCCAGCGCTTTCAGGTTGCTCGCCAGATTTTCACGCTTGGTGGAAGATGGAATAACCGCATAACCTTCTCCCATCGCCCACGCCAGAATAACCTGTGCCGGGGTCGCATTATGTTTCGCCGCGATACGGGCAATCACTTCATCTTTCAGCGCCTTACCGTAGGCCAGCGTCATGTAAGAGGTGATGTGGATCCCATGTTCACGCGCCCAATCGACCACTTTACGGTTCTGCAGGTACGGAGACAGTTCAACCTGGTTGGTCGCGATATTTTCAGCGCCAACGGCAGCGATCGCACGTTCCATCAGTGGAATAGTGAAGTTAGAGATACCGATCTGTCGGGTCAGACCCAGCTTCTTCGCTTCCATCAGCGCAGCCATAAACTCTTCAACAGCAACCGCATCGTTCGGCGACGGCCAGTGAATCAGCGTCAGATCAACATAATCGGTGCGCAGCTTCTGCAGGCTCTCTTTCAGGCTGGCGATCAGCTTGTCTTTAGTCAGGTTTTCGATCCAGATTTTGGTGGTGATGAACAGTTCATCACGCGGCACGCCGCTTTCCGCGATAGCCTGGCCAACAGCGGCTTCGTTTTCATAGATCTGTGCGGTATCGATAGTACGATAGCCCAGCTCCAGCGCCATTTTTACAGAGTTGATGACTACGTCGTCTTGCAGACGGAAAGTGCCAAGACCAAATGCAGGGATTGTCATGATTGATGTTCCTCGTTAATTATTCGTTTCGCTTAACTGAGGCCATTATGGGTGAAGGTTGGGTTGGGAAAAAGATCGATAAATGCAGAGGATTTTTGCTGATTTAGCAATAATTGGAATGGATAAAACAAAAAAGCCCTGAGCAAATGCTCAGGGCTTTTAATAAGTGGCGGAACGGACGGGACTCGAACCCGCGACCCCCTGCGTGACAGGCAGGTATTCTAACCGACTGAACTACCGCTCCACCGAATTTTTTCTACATCTACCGGTTTAATGCCCCGGTTTTACTGCAAATTTGATGCCTGGCAGTTCCCTACTCTCACATGGGGAGACCCCACACTACCATCG